>NZ_LDUR01000033.1:0-383 GCF_001043705.1 Chromobacterium sp. LK11 | reverse complement strand
CGGCGCCGCCGCGCAGCGTGTCGTTGCCTTCCTCGCCGAACAGACCGTCGTCGCCCGCTCCGCCTTCGATCAGGTCGTTGCCGTTGCCGCCATACAGCGAGTCATTGCCGCCGTTGCCCTGCATCCAGTCATCGACATTGCCGCCGCGCAGCGTGTCGCCCAACTCGGAACCCACCAGCGGCACGCCCTGCTTCATCAGCTGTTCAGCCGTCCACTTCACGCCGGAAGCGAAGGTGATCTGTTCGATCCAGTTCAGCTGATCGCCGAACCAATCCTTCACCGTCACGCTGTCCTGGCCGTTGATATGGCGGAACACCATGTCGTTGCCGCTACGCAGCACCTGGATATCGCTTTCCTTAATATCGGCGCCGAACACCAGTTCA
>NZ_LDUR01000032.1:0-42620 GCF_001043705.1 Chromobacterium sp. LK11 | reverse complement strand
GAACCTGTTTACGATCTGCTGCGCGTTGGCGATACGGCGTTGAAAACGCCTTCGAAATGCTCATGTACCGTGTGTACATTCCGCTTTCTTAGCCGTTTTCGCCTTGTCTCGCCTTAGCTCGCGAGATCGTAAACACGTTCTTAGAACTTGTTCAAAGTCTACTGCGCTTCGTGAAACTTGGCACGGTGAGTACCGCTTCGAAATGCTCATGTACCGCTTGTACATTCCGCTTTCTCAGCGGTTTTCGCCTTGTCTCGCTCTAGCTCGCGAGACTTTGAACAGGCTCTTAAACCCCCTCAGCGCTTGAGCTTGGCGAAGGCCGCCGCCATCGCGGTGTCGCCGGCCGGCTGCTGGCCGCGCTGGCGGTCGCCGCCGCGCCGGTCTTGCCCGCGCGGGCCGTCGTTGCGCGGGCCGCGGCTGTTGCCGGCGCCCGGCGCGTCGTCCAGCCGCATGGTCAGCGCGATGCGCTTGCGCGCCGCGTCCACTTCCATCACCTTGACCTTGACCACGTCGCCGGCCTTGACCACCTTGCGCGGGTCGTCGACGAATTTATTGGACAGCGCCGAGATGTGGACCAGGCCGTCCTGATGCACGCCGATGTCGACGAAGGCGCCGAAGTTGGCGACATTGGTGACCACGCCCTCCAGCACCATGCCCGGCTGCAAGTCCTTGATGTCCTCGACCCCGTCCTGGAAGGTGGCGGTCTTGAACTCCGGACGCGGGTCGCGGCCCGGCTTGTCCAGCTCGCGCAGGATGTCCATCACCGTGGGCAGGCCGAAGCGCTCGTCGGTGTAATCCACCGCCTTCACCGTTTTCAGGAAGCCGGAATCGCCCAGCAGCGACTTCATCTCGCGGCCGCTCTTGAGCACGATCTGCTCCACCACCGGATAGGCTTCCGGGTGCACGGCGGAGCCGTCCAGCGGGTTGTCGCCGTCGCGGATGCGCAGGAAGCCGGCCGCCTGTTCGAAGGTCTTGTCGCCCAGCCGCGGCACTTTCAGCAATTGCTTGCGGTTGCGGAAGGCGCCGTTCTGATCGCGGTAGGACACGATATTGGCCGCCAGCGTGGCGTTGAGGCCGGAGATGCGGGTCAGCAGCGGCGCCGAGGCGGTGTTGACGTCGACGCCGACGGCGTTGACGCAATCCTCCACCACCGCATCCAGCGCGCGCGCCAGCTGGCTCTGGTTGACGTCGTGCTGGTACTGGCCTACGCCGATGGACTTGGGATCGATCTTCACCAGTTCGGCCAGCGGGTCCTGCAGACGGCGGGCGATGGACACCGCGCCGCGCAGGGATACGTCCAGGTCCGGGAATTCCCGCGCCGCCAGTTCCGATGCCGAGTACACCGAGGCGCCGGCTTCGGACACCACGATCTTGGTCATGCCCAGTTGCGGATAGGCGCGGATCAGCTCCTGCGCCAGCTTGTCGGTTTCGCGGCTGGCGGTGCCGTTGCCGATGGCGATCAGATCGACATGGTGGCGCGCGCACAAGGCACCCAGCACCGCCAGCGAACGGTCCCAGTCGCGGCGCGGCTCGTGCGGATAAATGGTGGCGGTGTCCAGCAGCTTGCCGGTGCCGTCCACCACCGCCACCTTGCAGCCGGTGCGCAGGCCCGGGTCCAGGCCCAGGGTGGCGCGCTGGCCGGCCGGGGCCGCCAGCAACAGGTCGTGCAGATTGTCGGCGAACACCTTGATCGCTTCGGCGTCGGCGGCGTCCTTGAGCCGCGACACCAGCTCCAGCTCCAGCGACAGGAAGATCTTGGCGCGCCAGCACAGGCGCACGCCGTCCAGCAGCCATTTGTCGGCAGGGCGACCGGCGTCGCGCACGTCGAAGCGCGCGGCGATCAGTTGCTCGTAGGCGGAGCGTTCGGTGATCGGGGTTTCGTCCGGCTGGTACTTCAGCGTCAGGCTGAGCACGCCCTCGTTGCGGCCGCGCAACAGCGCCAGCGCGCGGTGCGAGGGCGTGGAGCGGATGGCTTCGCGGTGTTCGAAATAATCGGAGAACTTGGCGCCCTCGCTCTCCTTGCCGGCCACCACCTGGCCGGCCAGCTCGCCCTCATTCCACAGCTTTTCACGCAACTGGCCCAAGAGTTCGGCGTCTTCGGCGAAGCGCTCGATCAGGATGGCGCGCGCGCCGTCCAGCGCCGCCTTGGCGTCGGCCACGCCGGCCTCGGCGTCGACATAGGCTGCCGCGACGGCGTTGGGGTCCTGGCTAGGATCGGACAGCAGGCTGTCGGCCAGCGGCTCCAGCCCGGCTTCGCGCGCGATCTGCGCCTTGGTGCGGCGCTTGGGCTTGTAGGGGAGGTAGAGGTCTTCCAGCGTGGTCTTGTTGTCGGCGGCGTAGAGCGCGGCCTCCAGTTCCGGACTCAGCTTGCCTTGCTCGGCAATGCTGCCGAGGATGCTGACGCGGCGCTCGTCCAGCTCGCGCAGATAGACCAGGCGCTCGGCCAGGGTGCGCAATTGGGTGTCGTCCAGACCGCCGGTGGCTTCCTTGCGGTAGCGGGCGATGAAGGGAACGGTGGCGCCGCCGTCTATCAGGTCGATGGTGGCGGCCACTTGCGCCTCGCGGACGGAGAGTTCGGCCGCCAGGCGGCTGGAAATGCTTTTCAACATCGGTTTTTATTCTTTCGAGTTGAACAAAAACCGCTACTGTACCGCCATCGCCGACAAAATCAACCGGGACGCCCCATTGAGCGTCCCGGAGGGCACGGCGCAACGGCGGTGCTGGAGGGCAAGCTAGGTACCCGCCGCCACCGGGCTTTCCAGCCAGGCCTGGGCTTCTTCGGCGGTGTCGAAATACTGGGTGCGGGTATTGGACAGCAGGCCGGCGATGTGAGCGGCCAGCTTGATCCAGACGTCGCTGACCACCAGCGCCACGCGGCCGACGTGGTTTTCGTGGGCGCGCATGAATTTGACCTCTTCCACCGCCATGTCCAGCGTGAAGTCCTTCAACTCGGTCAGGTCCAGCAGCAGATCCGGCTTGGCGCATTCGGACTGACGCTTGAGCAAGGCCTCCTCCAGCAGTTTGAAGTCCGCCAGCGTGAATTCGTTGTACAGGGCCACGTCCAGGCCATAGTGTTGTTCGCGTATCGAGATCATGCCCTTCTCCATTTAACGGCGGTTTGCTTCATTGTAAATCCAGCCTGTCCGGCGCCGGCAAGCTTTTTCAGCCCTCCGCCCGAACCTGGCCCAGAGTCTTGAGCCAGGCGACAAGCCGCCCGCGGGCATTGCGGCAGGGCGAGGCGGTGTTGAACTGTATCATCCGCCCGCGCGTCCATTTGTCGTACCAGGGACGGCCGTACAGCGCCTGGTCGGAAAAACCCTCCACCAGCGCTTCCACCTGGCGCTGGCTGTCGTCCAGCATCGCGCACAGCCGGGCCCAGTCGCCGATCTCGCGGTAGTCGCGGTAGAACTTCTGCGCCAGCAGGCCCAGCTGGTTCCAGCGGTAGCCGGCGTCGGGGAAATCGATGGCCGCGCCCTCTCGCTCCAGCCGGTGCCACTTCAGCACCAGCGCCTGCCAGCCCAGCAGATAGGCCAACAGGTCCGCCGCGCTCATGCGGCTGCCCTTGGCGTGCCCGTCCAGTTCCCGGGCGAAGGCGCGCTCCGGCGGCACCCGCGCCAGCACCGCGCGCAAGCGCCGGTATTCGTCCCTCATCGCCGCCAATAAAGCGGCCTTGTCCGTCGGCACCGCCATGTTCGCCTCCCCCGCTCGCCGGGCATTGGCTACAGCTTAACGCCGGCTGGCCAGCATGCCGCTGACGATGATCAAACCCATCGCCGCCAGGCCGCCGGCGCTGAGCGGGTCTCCCCACAGGCCGACGCCCAGCAGCGTGGAGAACACCACGGTCAGGTAGGAGAGATTGGCGGCCAAGAGCTTGCGGCCCACCTTGTAGGCGCGGGTCATCGCCAATTGGGCGATGGTGGCGGTGGCGCCCAGGCCCAGCAGCAGCCAGACGTTTTCCAGCGTCACCGGATGCCAGGTTTCGAACAGCATCAGCAGCAGGCCGCCCAGCGTGGAGATCAGCGCGAAATAAAACACCACCTTCCATTCCGGCTCGCCCTGGCGGCCCAGTTCGCGCACGTGCAGATAGGACCAGCCGGCCAGCAGGCCGGAACCGACGCCGAGCAGGCCGGCCAGCCAGGCCTCGCTGGACAGCGTGGGCCGCAGCAGCAGCACCACGCCGACGAAGCCCAGCGCCAGGCCGGCCAGCGCCTGCTTGGGCAGGCGTTCGCGCAGCAGGACCACGGACAGCAGCGCCAGGAACATCGGCGAGGTGTAGTTGAGCGTCACCGCGGTGGACAAGGGCAGATGGGCGATGGCGTAGAAATACAGCAGCAGCGAGGCGTAGCCGATCAGGCCGCGCTGCACGTGGTAGCGCAGCAGGGGGGTGGCGAAGCGCTCGCGCCGCCACAGGGCCGCCGCGCCCAGCGTGACCGCGCCCACCAGGGTGCGCCAGAACACCAGCTCGGTGGAGGAGAAATACTCGGCGCCCAATTTGACGAACACCCCCATCAGGCCGAAAAACACCGCCGCCACCACCATCCAGCCCGAACCCAGGCGCCACTTTCCACTAGTCAAACCACGTTATCCTTATTCATTGTCGTTCAATCATCAGGCTCCGCCTCGAAACCGGTTCCAAGCCTCGCGAGCCAAGGCGAGACCAAGCGCAGCAAACTTTGGAAGCGGCTCAGCGCAAGGCCGCCATCAGGCCGGACCCCACAATCAAGGCCATCGCCGCCAGCGACCACCCGCTCAAAGAATCGCCCCACAGTAAGACGCCCAGCAACACGGAAAACAGCACGGTCAGATAGCCGAAACTGGCCACCAGGTATTTGCGCCCGTCCTTGTAGGCGCGGGTCATCGCCAGCTGCCCCAACATGCCGCAGACGCCGACGCCGAGCAGCGGCAGGACATTGTCCGCCGTCACCGCGCTGAAGCCCGGCCCCAAGACCAGCCAGACGCCGCCCAGCACGCTGGAAACGGTGAAGAACCAGAACACCACCTTCCAGGACGGCTCGCCCATCCGCCCCAGTTCCCGCACCTGGAACACCGCGTAGCCGGCGCTGACGCCGGACAGCAGGCCGATCAGGCCGGCCAGCCACTGCGCCGAGCTGAAAGTGGGCCGCAGCAGGATGACGATGCCGACGAAGCCCAACAGCAAGGCCAGGCCGGTGCGCGGCGTCAGCCGGTCTTTCAGCTTGACCACGCACAGCAGGGCGAAGAACAGCGAGGAGGTGTAGTTCAGCGTCACCGCGGTGGACAGCGGCAGCCGGGTCAGCGCGTAGAACAGCGCCACCATGGACGCGTAGCCGACGAAGCTGCGCTTGATGTGGCCGCGCCAATGCGGCGTCAGCGGCGATTGCCGCTTCCAGCCCATCGCCGCGCCCAGCGCCAGCGCGCCGATGGCGGTGCGCCAGAACAGCAGCTCGGTGGAGCCGAAGGCGTCGGCGCCCAGCTTGACGAACATGCTCATCAAGGCGAAACACAGCGCCGCCACCACCATCCAGCCGGAGCCCAGGCGCCCCTGGCGCAAGCGCAGTCCCAAGGCCCGCGCGCCGTCGCTCAGCGCTGGCGTCATCGCTTCAACAATTCCAGCGACAGGCAGATGGCCTCCATCTGCCGACGGTAGGTCTTGAATTCCGACGCGTTGGCGGCGCAGCGCGCCTCGGCCATGCGTTTCTTGTCCCCCAGCTGGAACACGTGCAGATTGTGCCGGACGATCCACAGCCGGTTGGAGACGAAGCGGCCGTCGCGGTATTCGGTGACCAAGCGGCCGCTGCGGCTGTTGCCGCGGGCGAAATTGGCGGCCTCGCGGTTGTCGCCCTCGCGGCGGTATTTCTGCGCCAGCCGCGCCAGGGTGTCGCCGCGTCCCGGCTTGCGCGAGAACACCTGCACATCGATGGCGGCGCGCTCGCGCTGATCGGCCTTGGGCGGCACCACGCGCAGCACGCGCTGGCCGTCCACCACGCTGGGGCGAACCTTCCAGCCCGGCGGCACATTAAAGCGCACCCGGCTGGCGGCATCGGTATAGACGGCGGCCTGGGCCAGCGGAGCCAGCAGCGCCAGCGACAAGGGCAAACAGCGGAAAAGCGTTTTGAGCATGGAATCGGGCAAACCGGAAGATAAGAGCCCGCTCAAAGTCTGCGGCAAACTTTGAACAGGCTCGTAAAAAAGGCGCGGACCTCGCCCGCGCCTTTGCATTATGACACCGCAAGCCGTCGCTTAACCAGCCAGCGCCGCGCCCATCTTGCGCCGGTAGAACTCGTGGAAGTGCAGCATGCCCTCCTCGGTGGGCGATTGGTACGGCCCCACCTCGTTCTCGCCGCGCAGCCACAAGGCGCGTCGGCCTTCGTGCATCCGGTAGCAGATTTCGTCGTCTTCCTTGGCGGTCTCGAAGTAAGCCGCCTGTTCCGCCTCGATGAACTCCGGCTCGAACCACACCACGTCCTCCGGGTAGTAAAACTCGGTCAGCACCGTGCACTGCTCCGGCCCGCGCGGCATCACCACGCTGACCACCAGCACGTGCGGATACCACTCCACCATGATGTTGGGGTAGTAGGTCAGCCAGATGGCGCCGAACTCCGGCTGCTGGTCGGCGTAGCGGCGGCGCACTTCCTCGTGCCATTTGCCGTAGACGCGGGAGCCCGAGGTGGCCAGCTGGTTTTTCACGCCCACGGTCTGCACATGGTATTGCGCGCCCCACTCCCACTTCAGATCGCCGCAATCGACGAAATTGCCGAGGCCAGGGTGGAAGGGATCGACGTGGTAATCCTCGGAATACACTTCGATGAAGGTCTTCCAGTTGAAGCCGTACTCGCTCAGATGGCTGGAATGGTAGGCGTAGCCGTCAAAGCTCATGTGCTTGGCCACGCCCAGGTTTTCCAGATCGCGCGCCACATTGCGGCGCGCGTCGAACAACAGGCCGTTCCAACGCGTCAGTTCCGTCTGGTTCAGGTTCAGGCACGGCGTCTCCGGAAAATGCGGCGCGCCCAGCAAAGTGCCTTCGGCGTCGTAAGTCCAGCCATGCAGATTGCAGACGATGTGATTGCCGTTGCCGCGGCCTTTGTAAATAACGGCCTGGCGATGGCGGCAGACATTGGAGATCAGCTTGATCCGGCCATCCACATTCTTGAGCATCTTGCCGTGGCCCATCCACTCCAGGGTCTGATAATCGCCGGCGTTCGGCGTCATCAGCTCATGGCCATAGTAGATGGGCGCGTCTCCAAACAGCAGCCGCTGTTCCTGAGCGTAATAGGCAGGATCGAAATAGGTATAGACGGGTAGCTGAGCGGCAGAAGCTTGAAGCAACTGCGCGGAAGCCAGATCAGACATTATTCCCACACCTCCGTGGTAGAAGATATAAGACCAGCCGAATCTCGCTTGAAACGAGTTTGCGGGACTATCAAAAACAATCAACAAAAACAAGGCCGAACCTTGCGACCGAGGGGCGGATTATGCCCCCGCCCCCCCACCGGGGCAAGCCTTTCCTCTCTGCTGGAAGCGGGTTTTTGGCGTAAAAACATCAGCTTGCCATACCCAATTCATACTTAGAAAAATATTTTTGATTGAAATCAAAGCTTTATCATTCACGCTGCAATGCAACATTAGAGTTGCTTAATTCATGATGTTATAATCGCCGACATCGCCGCAGCCCGGCCTTGGGGCTTTGCCCCATCTGGACTGTAGCCGATATGCCGCCAGTTACAATGCCTGCCGCGTAAAAGCAGGCGCAGCCATGCTTTTCACCGGCGTGCCGCCGCGCTGACGTCGGCTTCCGGCAATGCTATACCGATTGAAAAGCCGCGTCCGCCGCTGCGGGAATCCATCCCCGCCGCCGCTGCCGCAAGCTCGGGTCCCATGGCGACAAAACCGCTGATTTTTGCCTAAATGCCGAATTTAACGACTCATCGCGCCATGCGCCTGCAGCCTGCGACACCGCTCGGTCGGTGCCGGACCGTCATTCGCGACCGCTCCCGCCGCGCGTCACCGGAAAGCCTCTGAACACATGCAAACCTTTTTCCTCGCACCCATCGGCTTCAACGCCGGCCTGACCTCGGTGGCGCTGGGCGCCATCCACAGCCTGGAGCAAGCCGGCCTGCGCGTCGGCTTCGTCAAACCCATCGCCCAGGGCGCGGACCCCAAGGAGCCGGAACGCTCCACCCATTTCGCGCGCGCCATCTGCCGGCTCAATCCGCCGGAACCGATTCCGATGGAAAGGGTGGAGCACCTGCTGTCCAAGGGCCAGGTGGATCAATTAATGGAGGAAGTGGTCAGCCTGTACCAGCAGGCGGCCAATCAGGTGGACGTGGTGCTGGTGGAAGGCCTGGTGCCGGATCAGAAGCAGGTGTTCTCCACCTTCCTCAACACCAAGATCGCGCGCAATCTGCAGGCGCAGACCATTCTGGTCAGCGCCGCCGACAACCTGGCCAGCCACGAGATCGCCGAGCAGCTGGAAATGAGCATCCAGGCCTTTGGCGGCGGCCAGGGCGGGCAAGTGGCCGGCTACATCCTCAACCGGGTGCCCAAGGACCAGAACGCCCAGGACATCGCCACCGAGGTGCTGGAAAGCGGCAGCCTGATGAAGAAGGTGCGCCTGCCGCTGCTGGGCGCCATCCCGCACGAGCCGGAGCTGCTGGCGCCGCGCACGCTGGACGTGGCCAACCACCTGAAGGCGCGGCTGCTGCACGCCGGCCAACTGACCAGCCGCCGCGTGCGCACCATGGTGGTGACCGCCCGCACCGTGCCCAATATCGTGCACCTGCTCAAGCCCGGCGCGCTGATCATCACCCCGGGCGACCGCGAGGACATCGTGCTGGCCACCGCGATGGCGGCGATGAACGGCGTGCCGCTGGCCGGCCTGTTGCTGACCTGCGACTCGATGCCGGACCCGCGCATCATGTTGCTGTGCCAACAGGCCTTCACCGGCGGCATGCCGGTGATGGCCAGCGAATCCAACACCTTCGACACCAGCAGCGCGCTCAACAATATGAGCTTGCAAGTGCCGTCCGACGACCGCGAACGCATGGAGCGCGTGATCGAATTCGTCGCCGAGCACCTGAACGTGGCGCCGCTGAAGCAATACATCGGCGCGCCGCAAGAGCTGCGCCTGCCGCCGCCGGCCTTCCGTTACCAATTGATGGAAAAGGCGCGCAAGGCGAATAAGCGCATCGTGCTGCCGGAAGGCAACGAGCCGCGCACCATCCAGGCCGCCGCCATCTGCCACGAGAAGGGCATCGCCCGCTGCGTGCTGATCGGCCAGCGCGCCGAAATCCTGCAAGTGGCCGAGGCCCAGGGCGTGACGCTGCCGGAATCGGTGGAAATCATCGACCCCAACGAGGTGCGCGGCCGCTACGTGCCGCCTATGGTGGAGTTGCGCAAGAGCAAGGGCCTGAACGCGCCGATGGCCGAGCAGCAGCTGGAAGACAATGTGGTGATGGGCACCATGATGCTGGCCTTGAACGAGGTGGACGGCCTGGTGTCCGGCGCGGTGCACACCACCGCCAACACCATCCGTCCGGCGCTGCAGCTGATCAAGACCGCGCCGGGCGCCAGCATCGTTTCCAGCGTGTTCTTCATGCTGATGCCGGAACAGGTGCTGGTTTACGGCGACTGCGCGGTGAACCCGGACCCGGACGCCGAGCAATTGGCCGACATCGCCATCCAGTCGGCGGACTCCGCCGCCGCCTTCGGCATTCCGCCGCGCGTGGCGATGATCTCCTACTCCACCGGCTCCTCCGGCAGCGGTTCCGACGTAGAGAAAGTGCGCGAGGCCACCCGCATCGCCAAGGAAAAGCGCCCGGACCTGCTGATAGACGGCCCGATGCAGTACGACGCCGCCAGCGTGGAATCGGTGGGCCGGCAAAAAGCGCCGGACAGCGCGGTGGCCGGCCGCGCCACCGTCTTCGTGTTCCCGGACCTGAACACCGGCAACACCACCTATAAGGCAGTGCAGCGCTCGGCCAACGTGGTGTCGGTGGGCCCGATGCTGCAAGGCCTGCGCAAGCCGGTCAACGACCTGTCGCGCGGCGCGCTGGTGGACGACATCGTCTACACCATCGCGCTGACCGCGCTGCAGGCGGAGCAAGGCGAGGCCTCTTAATCCCCTCTTCCCCAACCGCCTGCCGCCCGGCAGGCGGTTTTGCCGTTCCGCGCAACACCGCCCCTCCCCTTTGCCGCCCTGTCCGGCCATGCCATTGCGTTAATTCAAACAATTGTTTTACATTGGAGCGCCATTAAGAAGCTGTTCAAAGTCTCGCGAGCAAGGGCGAGACAAGGCGAAAACTAGCGAAAAAGCGGAATGTACAAGTGGTACATGAGCATTTTGAGCTGGTTTTTAACGCCGTATCGCTGAAGCGCAGCAGACTTTGAACAGGTTCTAAGAGCCGCACAACAACAAGCTGCGTCCGCAGCCGCGTCTACAACGCATCAGAGGGGCACTCCATGTCGATTCAAACCATCACCGAATGGTTCATCCCGGACCGCGTCCGCCAATCTCCGGAACAGGCGATCCGCGGCCGCACCGTCGTCGGCGTCGGCCTGCTGGCCGGCCTGGTGGCGCCGCTGTTCGCCGTCGAATACCTGCAACTGGGCCATCGCGCCATGGCCGCCGGCATCGCGCTCGGCGGCCTGGGCCTGCTGCTGGGCCCGCTGCTGCTCAAGCTCAGCGGCGCGGTGCGCTTCAGCGCCGAATTCATCACCAGCTGCATGTACGCGATGGTGTGCTGGATGGTCTACGTCAACGGCGGCATCCAGTCCACCAGCATCGTCTGGTTCGCCGCCATTCCCTTTACCGCCGTCTTCGTCGCCACCCGTGTCTCCGGCATGGTCTGGCTGGCGCTGACCGCGGCCGCCATCGGCCTGTTCCTGTGGCTGAGCGCCCGCGGCCTGCTGCCGGCCAACCCGATTCCCCACGCCGAAATCCCCAAGCTGCAGGCCAAATCGCTGGCCGGCCTGTCGCTGGTGGTGCTGGCCCTGGCGCTGGCCTTCGACAAGGCCAAGGTGAAAAGCTTTGAAAAGCTGGAAGGCGCGCGGCGCGAGGCCGAGCAGGCGCAGCAGGCGATGCGGCAGCTGATGGCCCAGCTGACCCAGTCCATCCAGGCCGCCTCCAGCGCCAGCCGCGACATCGCCGGCAGCACCGGCAATATGGCCGACACCATGGCCAGCCAGCGCGAACGCTCCGAGGACATGGTGGTGATCGCCCAGCAGATGGCGGTGGTCACCAGCCAGAACGCCGAGCAATCGGTGACCGCCACCCAGCTGGCGCACACCGCCGGCCAGGCGGCGCTGGGCGGCGGCGCGGCGATGGACCAGGCGGTCAGGCAGTTGAGCAAGGCCGGCGAGGTGATCGCGCTGGCCTCCGGCCGGCTGGAACAGCTGGGCGAGCGCAGCGCCGAAGTCAGCGGCATCGTGCAGCTGATCCGCGACATCGCCGACCAGACCAATCTGCTGGCGCTGAACGCCGCCATCGAAGCGGCGCGCGCCGGCGAGCTGGGCCGCGGCTTCGCGGTGGTGGCCGACGAGGTGCGCAAGCTGGCCGAGCGCACCCAGAACGCCACCCTGGACATCGAGCAGAAAATCCGGCTGATCGTCGACGGCACCAACCAGGCGCTGGTGGCGATGCGGGACGGCAATCAGCAGATGCGGACCGGCCGCGACCACTCGGTGGACGCTCAGCAAAAGCTCTCCGGCATCATCCGCGAGACCGGCGAACTGGCCAGCCTGCTCAGCCAGATGTCGCAGGCGGAGGCCAATCAGAACCAGGGCTTCGCCCAATTCGCCCACGACATCACCGCGGTGGGCGAATCCACCCGCAGCCTGTCCGGCGAAACCCAGGCCATCGCCGACGCCATCGCGCGGCTGGACCGCTTGCTGGTGGAGCTGGGCCAGAACACCCGCCACCTGCAGCCGCAAACCGCCGCGGCATGAAAAACGCCGGCCCTGGGCCGGCGTCGTCCTTTGGACTGGCGAACGCCCTTACTGCGGCAACTCGCTATTGCTGAACACCTCCAACTGCACCTGCTTGACGCGCTTGTCCGCGGCCAGCCGCTGCTGCAAGGACAGCAGCTCGGCCTGGGCCGGCGCGTCGAACACCACCACGCTCTGAGTGCGGTAACGCACGCTCAGGCTGTGGTCGCGCGCCAGCGCGGCCTCGTCGCGCGGCGAAGCCAGCTTGACCATCACCACGCCGCTGACCTTGGACGGCGCCAGCTCGCCCTCGGAGCGCAGCACGTCGCCGCGCTTCAGCGTCACGCCGCCGTCGCTCGCCGTCGAGCGGGCGCTGACGCCCTGCGGCAGCTTGCCGGCCGGGGCCGCTTGTTTGTAATAGGTCTTGCCGTTGATCACCAGCGGCTGGCCGCCCGGCTTCTGCTTGAAGGACGGAACGTCGGCGGCCTGGGCGCCGGCGGCCAGGGCCAGCAGGCCGGCCAGAATCAGGGAATGTTTCATCGTTATGCTCCTTTGTGGCCGATGAAGCGGATGGACCAAGACCGCAGGGTGCCGGTGGCGTTGGGCAGGCTCAGCGTGCTCTGGCCCTGGCCGTCCCGGTAGTCGTAATAGTACTCGGCGCCGTTGGTGTCGATCACGCGCAGCCGCCATTGGCCGCGCGCCGATTCGCCGTAGAAATGGTTGGACAGCAGGCGCTGCTGGTTCAGGCCGTAGCTCTCATTCACCAGGCCGGTGCGCGGCGACAGCAATACCGAGCGGGTGCCGGCCGGCGAAATCAGCTCCACCGCCAGGTCGTTGGCGCGGCCGTGCTTGGCGTCCACCAGCACTTGCACCGCTTCCACCGTCAAATCCTCGGCGTGAGTGTACGCGCTGTCCAGCCCGGCTTCGTTGGCGTCCGGAATCGCCTTCATCACCGACACCGTCTGCCAGCGGGTCTTCTCCAGCGCCGCCAGCGGCTTGTGAGTGCGGCCCAGTTCCACCGCCTTGTCCACGTCGATCAGGCCGAAACCGTAGAACGGGTGGAAGGCGAGACCGGCGGCGTTGTTCTGCCAACCCGGCAAGGCCTGGTAGCTGTGCGCGCCGCCCTTGGCGTCCTTGAAGGCCAGGGTCACGCCGGCATGGTTGGCGTCCACCTTGCGCGCCGACTTGATCAGCAGGTGGCGCACGTCGCGCGCGCTCAGATTGGGGTAAGCCGACATCAGCAGCGCGAACGAGCCGGAAGCCGCCGGCGCCGCGGCGGAAGTGCCGTTCATGGTGCCGCGGTAATCGCAGTTCGGGTCCAGCGCGGTGCCGCCGTGCAGCTGGTTGGTGGACGGACGCAGCGTGGAGTTGGAGCCGCGGTCGCAACCCACCAGGTCGGTGGTCACCATCGCCGGGCTGGCGGTGCCGTACTCCCCGCCCGGGGAGGTCAGCAGCACATTGGCGCCCACCGAGGAGTAAGACGAGCGCACGCCGTCGGCGTTCAAGGCCGACACCACCACGTTCCAGTAATTGCTGTTGTCGGTGGTCAGGTTGGAGTCCTGCATCGGCAGGCCGTCGTTGCCGGCCTTGGCCGAGACATAGGTGGGCTTGCCTTCGCTGTCCGCACCGGACTGGAAGAGGACGTAGGCGTTGCCCGCCGATTTGACGAACACCGCGCCCTTGCCGCCGTTGCTGCGCAGGCTGACGTCCTCGTGCGCTTCGTCGCGCACCCGCAGCGTCATATCGGTGTCAGGGTTGCCCGGAATCGAGCGGATCGCCGAGCTGCCGTAGCTCTGGTTGAACACGCGGGAGCTGGTCGACGACTGGCCGGCGCCGTCGCTCGGCGATTTGCCGTGCGACAGCATCCAACCGGCGGTGGTTTGCGCCTTCAGCCAGTTGAAGCCGTTCAGGCTGGCCGCCGGCGCCACGCCGCGGCCGCCCAGATTGTTGAAGCCCACCGCGGCGGCGATGCCGGACACGGCGGTGCCGTGGCTGTCGGTGGCCGAGCTGGGGGTCGGGTCGTCGCTATTGTTGGCCAGGTTCTTGGAGCCCGGCACCACATTGCCCGCCAGGTCGGGATGGCGAATCTCCAGGCCGTCGTCGATGACGGTCACCGTCACGCCGCGGCCCTGGATATTGCGCGAATGGCTAAGCGCCAGGTTCAGATCGATGCCGGCCACGCCGCCGCGCTGCGAGAACGCGTTCTGCCCCGTGTTTTGCAGGAACCATTGCTGGGACACCAGCGGATCTCCCGCTTGCAAGGGCGTTGCGGCCTGACCGGCCAGGGACGCCAGGGCCAGCGAAACCGCGCCCACCGTGATATGGATACGCATTGCATCTCCTAAGTGTCGAAACTGCTGTCGATAGGGAACAACCGCCGCGAGTCCGGGGCTGCCACCCCATCGCTCCCGGCCATTCGCCGCCGCCTGCCAGCGACGGCGAAATCCTCGGTCCTCCGCGCCGGCGTCCGGCTTGGAAAACCAAGCCCTCCTCATCCGGACGCCCTGCGGCGAACCTGCGTCGGCGCTCGCGCCGGGCCGCCGAAGCCGCTTTCCTCGCCGCGCTCCGGCCGGCCCCGCCGGCGTCTGCCTAAGCAGTGAACCATCAAAATCGAAAATGCCAAAGTCCTATTTATTTTTATCGTATATAAAAACTTCATAATACAAAATGCAATAATTCCCATTCGCAAATATGACATTAGAAAGAAACAAGGCAGGGAAAATCTTGTCAAAATCAACCGCTTAGCATGACAAGGCCCGCGAACCGCACAGCCGCCCGCGCGACGAGCCGCCGGCGGCAAGCGCCGTCGGGGCGGCGCGCGGACGTCAGGATTTGTCAGACAGAAGGGCGAAGGAAGGGAACAAAAAGGAACAAAGACACAAATAAAAAACGCCCCGGACGGGGCGTTTCGATGGGTAGCGAGCTTGCCGCGACGTTTAGTCGCGTTCGCCGGCAAAGGCCAGCAGCAGTTGCAGCAGGCTGGTGAACAGATTGTAGATGCTGATGTAGATAGACAGCGCGGCGGAGATATAGCTGTCCTCGCCGCCGTCCACCACCACCTTGACCTGCCACAGAATCATCAGCGAGCTGAACAGCGCGAAAGCCGCGGAGATCATCAGCTGGAAAGCCGGCATGCGCAGGAAGATGTTGGCCACCACCGCCACCATCAGCACGATGGCGCCCACGGTCAGGAAGTTGCCCAGGCCGCTCAGATCGCGCTTGGTGGTGGTGGCGATGCCCGCCATCACGAAGAACACCAGCGCGGTGGCCGCGCCCGCGGTCATGATCAACTGGCCGCCGTTGGAAAACTTGAACGCCAGTTGCAGCAAGGGTCCCAACAGCAAGCCCATCAGGAAGGTGAAACCCAGCATCAGGAACACGCCGGCCGAGCTGTAGCGGTTCTTCTCGATGGCGAACACCAGGCCGTAAAACACGGCCAGGATCGCCAGCATGCCGATGATGGGGCTGCCGGCCAGGAAGCCGAAATTCATATTGGTGCCGACGATGGCGCCCATCACCGTGGGAATCATCGACAGGCCCAGCAAACCATAAGTATTGCGAAGAACCTTATGGCGTACCTCGGCCATACCGGTCGTCTGATAAGCCGTCTCAAGGTTCGGGTGCATAATTAAGCCTTTCTCCAAAGGGATTTTTATCAAATTGTACCGACAGTGACAGCCGCCGTGGCAATAAGTTTCCAGGCGGCCCGGCTTGCGCCTCGCAAACGCTTCGGGTATTCTTGCACTCCCTTGCAAATGCGGGCTTCCGGCCGAATTTGCAAGCGGCATCGAAGCGAAAGTGGCGGAATTGGTAGACGCACTGGATTTAGGTTCCAGCGCCGCAAGGCGTGAGAGTTCGAGTCTCTCCTTTCGCACCACCCCTGCAGTGATCTCCTGACCCTTCCCCCTTTAAAGCCCGCCCCGCGATGACTTCCGCCGTCCGGAATTATCAGGCCGGTCCCAAGCAAACCCCGTCGCTTACGCAACAACTTGCCCCAGCCGCGTCCCGCAGCCTGCCGCGCCATGAAAAACGCCCCCGAAACCGTTCCGCTTCGAGGGCGACAAGCCGGGCTTCGGCTTCGAATCAGCTCGCGGCGGCCGCCTGCTTGTCCATCATGATTTTCAGAATCTGCGCATCGGTCTGCACCATGCCCTGGCTGGCCAGCTTGCCGAGGTTGGCGATGGAGGCGTCCAGTTCGCATTCGACGATGCCGTCGCTGCCGGCCACGCACACCCCGTCCAGCGCCATCAGCACCGCCTTGTAGGCCGAGCCGGCCGAGGTGGACACCTTCATCGCGCAACTATTGGACGCGCCGTCGCAAATCATGCCGGCCAGGTCGCCTATCATGCTGGAAATGGCCATGCCCGCCACCGCGTAGCCGCCGCCCAGCAACTGGGCCATACCCGCCGCCGCGCCCATGGACGCGGTGGTGACCGCGCACAGCGCGGACAGCTTGGGCAAGCGGGCGTGGATGTAAATCGCCATCAGGTGCGACAGCATCAGCGCCCGCGTCAGCGCCTCGCGGTCGGCGCCGACATGCTCGGCCACCACCACCACCGGCATGGTGGCGGCGATGCCCTGATTGCCGGAGCCGGAGTTGCTCATCGCCGGCAAGGTGGCGCCGCCCATGCGGGCGTCGGACGCCGCCGTGGTGCGGGTGAGGATGCGGGTCAACAGATTGTCCGACAGCAGGCCGGCGCTCACCTGCTTGTGCAGGGTCGCGCCGATGTGCAGGCCGAACTGCCCTCCCATGCCCGCCCGCGACAGCGCCTCGTTCAGCGTGGCCGCCTCGTGGATGAAGTCCATCATTTCCAGCGGCGCCTGGACGGCGAAGTCGTAGACATCCCGCGCCGTCGCATCGGAAAAGTCGTATCCGGCGCCGGCCTGGCCCGCGGTTTCGGCTTCGGCGCGGAACAGCGCCGCGCCGTTGCGCTCGATCAGCACCACATGGGTGTGCGAATCGGCGATGCAGACGCGGGCCGTCTCGTCGCCGGCGAACACCCGGGCTTCCGAATACAGGATATTGGGCACGTCCGCGATGTGCAGCGTCACGCGCTGCTCGGCCAGCATGCGCTTGGCAGCTTCCACCACTTCGCCGCTCAAACCCTTGAGCACCTCCAGCTTGCCGTCCGGGTCGCCGCCCAGCGCGCCCACCGCGGCGGCGATCTGCAGGCCCACGGCGCCGGTGCCCGGCACGGTCACGCCCATGCCGTTCTTCATCAGATTGGGCGACACCCGCGCCTCGATGCGCTCAGGCGCGCGGCCCAGGGTCTTGGCGGCGATGGCACAGGCCAGCGCCAGGGAAATCGGCTCGGTGCAGCCCAGCGCCGGCGCCACTTCCGCGCGCGCCGCCTTGACGAACTGCGGCCACAAATCGGTGTTGAGAGTTGCTGTACACATGATGATTACGCTTTCAAATCAAATAAATGCCTTGCCGCCGCCCGCAAGAGCGGCCGGCGACGGAAATCAGGAAAAGGCCAGGAAGGGCGACACGCAGAGCAGCAGGCCGGTGGCGATGATGATCTTGAGCGCGGTTCCCTTGTATTTGTGCAGGAAGGGCACCTGGTAAACCAGATAGGCCGGAATCAAGCAGCCCACCAGACCAAAGACCGGGCTGCAGATCGAGGTGAAGCTCAGCACCGGGGCGTTCAGCACGATGGCGCCCCAGGACAGCAGGACGGTGAACGCCATGATGCCCTTGGCCACCCACTCCGGCCGGATGCTCTCCTCCGGCATCACCCGGCGCAGCAGATTCATCGCCAGACCCTGGCAGGCCTCGCGGAAGCCCAGATAGACGCCAAAGTAAGCCGTCATCACCGCGAAAATATTCAGGATCAGGCTGAACAGCTTGACGATGTCGCCCGGCATGCTGCTGGCCACCATCGCCAGCGCCGAGATGTTTTCATGCGAGGCCTTGACCGCCTGCTCATGCCCCATCGCCAGGGTGAAGGACACCGCGTAGAAGAACACCGTGACGAAGAGGATGCCGAAAGCGATGTTCATCGCCCGCATCGCCTTGTACTGCGCCACCTTGCGCGACTTCTCCCGCGCGCGGTAGGAGATCACCATCGGGCTCAGGCTCTGGATGAACAGGATGGACGTCAGCGTGAACGGCAGCATGATGATGGCGTCCTTGATCAGGCTGCCCAGCGACGGAAAGGCGCCGACATTGACCATCCTCCATTCGGACACCATGGCCAGGCCCAGCACCGCCACCACGCCCAGCTTGGTCAGCACCATGCCGGTGGAAATCTTGAACAGCAGCTGCTCGCCGCGGGAGGCCAGCGCCACCAGCAGGCAGATCAGGCCCAGGCCGTAAAAGGGATTGGCGGACAGCAAGGTCTTGGTGACGCCGAAGCTGTGCAGAAAGGAGGCGCTGTCGTTGGTGATGGCCGTGGAGTACACAAAGACCCAGATCACCAGCATGATGAAGTACAAAGCCCCCAGCAGAATGCCCCAGTTCTTGCCCAGATAGCCGCTGATCACGCTGGGATAGTCCTTGCACTCGGGCGACTCCGCCAGGGTGTTGATGAACAGGCGCTGGAACAGATACATCGCCGGATAGCCGATGACGGACGACAGCAGGAACACCCACAGCCCCATCAGCCCCACCTGCACCGGCAGAAACACAATGCCGGCGCCTATCGCCATGCCTATGCTCATCACGACCCAACCGCGGTCGACGCCGTCGAAACGCACCGCCTCCCGCCACTCCGCTTCGCTCATGCCCGCGCGTTCGGCAGCGCTTGCCCTGGGCTTGACGCCCACCTGGGTGATGTCCATACTCTTTGTTCCTTTAGTGGTTCATCTGCTGTCTCAAGCCCTCCGGCGCCAACCGGAAGCTTGGGTGTCCCCGCCGCGCTGCGCCAACAGCGCGGGAAGGGATTCTCGGACGCGTATCGGAAGCCCTCAGTCGCGGCACAGCTTCAGATAGCGGTAAAGCGTGGGTTCGGAAATCTCCAGCGCCTGCGAAGCCTTGCCGACGAAGCCGCGGATAGAAAACAAGCCGCGCTGGTTCAACTCCCTGATCACCTCCAGTTTTTCATCGCCGGACAAACGCGCCGGATCGATAGCGTACTGCTCCAGCACGCCTTGCATGATGCCCACGCCGACGTCGTCTATGCCCAATGACAAGGTTTCCTGATGCGGATCGTGAGACAGCTCCGCCGGCAGCAGCGCCTGCACCGCCTCCAGCGCGCGCTTGTAGCGGCTGTCGTCGGAATTGACGCAGAACATGGCCTGCGCGCGGCCGGCCTCGTCCTTGATCACCAGGGTGGACGAGCGCAGCGACACGCCGCCTCGGGTCTTGCTGCGGTAGTTCAGCCGGTAGTCCTCGCCGCCCTTGCCGGAACACTCCCGCGCCATGCTCAAGGCGAGATCGGTGGCCGGCGCGCCGACGCTGCGGCCGGACACATACCCGTTGCGGATGATTTTGAGCGAGGCGCTGGGATCGGACAGATCGTGCACCGCCACCTCGCTGTCCGGCCCCAACAGGGCCGACACGAAATCGGCGAGCACTTCGGCGTCTAGTTGCAGTTTCATGGCGATGACAAAAAAATTATCACGGCGAGATTCTATGCATCACCTCTCCGCCATGTCATGCGCAACCACGAGCGCATTTGACGCGCGTCAAATCCGTCCAGACCGCCGCCCGCCGCAAGCGCGGCGCCCAATGAAAAAAACCCGCCAAAATAGCGGGTTAGACAGGAAAGAAACGGCCGCCCCGGCCCGGCGAATTTGAGCGGCGGGCTCAGAAACCCGTGTCTTTCCTTCTTACCAAGCCTCGTCCGCCGGCAAACGCCTGGCGAACAGATCCACCGGCGTGTCCGGGATGAAATCCAGACTCACCCGCCCCTCCGCCACGAAGCCCAGCTTGCCCAGCACCCGCGCGGACCCGGTGTTGTCGGGGTGCACCAGGCCCACCAGCCTGTCCAGCGCGTAAACGTCCCGCGCCAGGCGCAGACAGGCGCGGCCGGACTCGGTGGCGAGACCCAGGCCCCAGTACTCGGGCAGAAAGCGGTAACCCAGCTCCACCGCGTCCACCGCCGCCATGTATTTCAAGCCGCTGAAGCCTATCACCTCGCCGCGGTCCTTCCACACGCAGGCCAGCCGGCCGAAGCCGTAGCGCTCGTAGTCCGCCAGCGGTCCGTCGCGCATCGCCTGCAAAGCCTGTTCGCGCGAGCCGAACGGCGTGTTGCCGACGTAGCGGATGGCCTCGGCCACGGTGCCCAGCCGGTAAAAGGCGTCCAGATCGTTCTCGTTGAAAGGCCGCAGCAATAGGCGGCCGGCATCCACGGCTTGCATCATCGTTTTCCGTCCGTTCGCAAAATCATGACAATGGAAACAATTTGCCAGCATTCCTCCGTCCGCGCCATGGTTTTTGCACCGCAACAAATCCGCCGGGCAAACGCGCCGGGCGGATCAGCTGATATACTGTCGCTTTGATTTTCCCCGCCGCAGAACCCCGCCATGAACGATCTGTTTGCCAATGAACCGAAGAAACCGCTGGCTGAAGCGCTGCGTCCCGGCCGCCTCGACGAGGTGATCGGCCAACGGCACCTGATCGGCCCCGGCAAGCCGCTGCGGCTGGCGGTGGAGGCGAGCACCCCGCACTCGATGATTCTGTGGGGCCCGCCAGGCGTCGGCAAGACCACGCTGGCGCGCATCCTCGCCGCCAGTTTCGACGCCGAATTCATCCCGCTGTCGGCGGTGTTCTCCGGCGTCAAGGACATCCGCGAGGCGGTGGAGCGCGCTCACGCCGCGCTGCAACGCTCCGGCCGCCACACCATCTTGTTCGTCGACGAGGTGCACCGCTTCAACAAGAGCCAGCAGGACGCCTTTCTGCCCTTCGTCGAATCCGGCCTGCTGACCTTCATCGGCGCCACCACGGAAAACCCCTCCTTCGAGGTCAATTCCGCGCTGCTGTCGCGCGCCCAGGTCTATGTGCTGAACAGCCTGGACGAGGAGGAACTGCGCCAGCTGTTCGAGCGCGCCGCCGCCAACGGCGCGCTGGACGGGCTGAGCTTCGACGACGCCGCCGTCGACACCCTGACCGGCTACGCCGACGGCGACGCCCGCCGCTTCCTCAACCTGCTGGAGCAGACCCGCACCGCCGCCTACGCGCGCAAGACCGGCCAGATCGACCGCGATTTTCTGTCCGAGGTGCTGACCGTCAACGCGCGCCGCTTCGACAAGGGCGGCGACGATTTCTACGACCAGATCTCCGCGCTGCACAAATCGGTGCGCGGCTCCAATCCGGACGCGGCGCTGTACTGGCTGACGCGAATGCTGGACGGCGGCGCCGACGCGCGCTACCTGGCGCGCCGGCTGGTGCGCATGGCCTGGGAGGACATCGGCCTGGCCGACCCGCGCGCGATGCAGATCGCCAACGAAGCGGCCGCCACCTATGAGCGGCTGGGCAGCCCGGAAGGCGAACTTGCGCTGGCTCAAGCCGCGCTGTATTTGGCCATCGCAGCCAAGAGCAACGCCGGCTACAAGGCGTATAATGAGGCCCGCGCCTTCATCAAGCAGGACAAGTCCCGGCCGGTGCCGGTACACTTGCGCAACGCGCCCACCCGGCTGATGAAGGAGTTGGGCTACGGCCACGAATACCGCTACGCCCACGACGAACCCCATGCCTACGCCGCCGGCGAGACCTATCTGCCGGAAGGGCTGGAGGACATGCGCTGGTATCAGCCGACTCCGCGCGGACTGGAAAGCAAAATACGGGACAAGCTGGATTTCCTGCGTCAGCTCGACGACGACGCCCGGCAAGACTCCGAATAAGTGAAAGAAACAGGACCAACCTAACCATGCTCGACATCAATCTGCTTCGCAACGACATCGAAGCCGTCGCCGCCCGTCTGGCCGGCCGCGGCTATGCCCTGGACACCGCAGCCTTCAACCAGCTGGAGTCCGAACGCAAATCCCTGCAGACCCGCATGCAGGAACTGCAAGCCAAACGCAACGCCTCCTCCAAGCAGATCGGCGTGGCCAAGGGCAAGGGCGAAGACGTGTCAGCCATCCTGGCCGAAGTGGCGACGCTGGGCGATGAGCTGAAAGCCGCCGAACAAGGCTTCGACGCGGTGCAAAAGCAGCTGGACGCCTGGCTGATGTCCATCCCCAACCTGCCGCACGAATCGGTACCGGCGGGCAAGGACGAAAACGACAATGTGGAAGTGCGCCGCGTCGGCGTGCCGCGTCAGTTCGACTTCGAAGCCAAAGACCATGTCGACGTCGGCGCGCCGCTGGGCCTGGACTTCGACACCGGCGCCAAGCTGTCCGGCGCGCGCTTCACCGTGCTCAAGGGCGACATCGCCCGGCTGCACCGCGCCATCGCCCAGTTCATGCTGAACACCCATACCGGCGATCACGGCTACGTCGAGCACTACACCCCCTACATCGTCAACGACAGCGCGCTGCTGGGCACCGGCCAACTGCCCAAGTTCGCCGAAGACATGTTCAAGGTCAGCAAGGGCGGCGAAGAAGGCAATGTGGACCAGTACCTGATCTCCACCTCGGAAATCACCCTGACCAACACCGTCAGTAACAGCATCCTCAAGGCCGAGGAGCTGCCGCTGAAACTGACCGCGCATTCGCCCTGCTTCCGTTCCGAAGCCGGCAGCTACGGCCGCGACACCCGCGGCATGATCCGCCAGCATCAGTTCGACAAGGTGGAGATGGTGCGCATCGAGAAGCCTGAAGACTCCTACGCCGCGCTGGAAGAGATGGTCGGCCACGCCGAAAACATCCTCAAGGCGCTGGAGCTGCCCTACCGCGTGATCACGCTGTGCACCGGCGACATGGGCTTCGGCGCCGCCAAGACTTACGATCTGGAAGTCTGGCTGCCGGCGCAGAACACCTATCGCGAAATCTCCAGCTGCTCCAACTGCGAGGCCTTCCAGTCGCGCCGCATGATGGCGCGCTACAAGGACGAAAACGGCAAGAACCAGCTGGTGCACACGCTGAACGGCTCCGGCCTGGCGGTGGGCCGCACCCTGGTGGCGGTGCTGGAAAACTACCAGAACGCCGACGGCAGCGTGACCATCCCGGCCGTGCTGCGGCCTTACTTCGGCGGCCGCGACAAGATCGGCGGCTAAGCTCGAGCCGGGCTTGCGCCCGGCCCGCGACAACGGCGCTCCGAGGAGCGCCGTTTTTCACATCCGCGCCGCCAGCAGCGCTTCGAAGTCTGCGCGCGGCAACGGCTTGCTGAACAGATAGCCCTGGCCCAGCCGGCAACCCTGCTGCAACAGGAAATCCCGCTGCGCCTCCAGCTCCACCCCCTCGGCCACCAATTCCAGCCCCAGGCTGCGGCCTATCGAAATGATGGCGCGGGTGATGGCGGCGTCGTCGCCGTCATGGTGCAGGTCCATGATGAAGGAACGGTCTATCTTCAAGCCCTTGACCGGCAGCCGCTTCAAATAGGACAGCGAAGAGTAGCCGGTGCCGAAATCGTCGATGGACAGATAGACGCCCAGCTCGCGCAGCCGCTGCAGCGCCTCCACCATGCCGCAGTCCTCGTCCATCGCCACGCTCTCGGTGATCTCCAGCTCCAGCGCCCCGCTGTCCAGCCCATGCCGGCTCAGCGCGCGCGCCACGGTGTCGGCGAAGCTGCCGTACTTGAGCTGGCGGCCGGACACATTGACCGCGATGCGGCCGGGCCCCAGCCCCATGCCTTGCCACTGGGCCCAATCGCGGCAGGCGGTGTCCAGCACCCACTCGCCCATCGGCACCATCAGCGAACCATCCTCGGCGATGGGTATGAATTTGCTCGGCGCCATCAGCCCCAGCTCGGGATGGCGCCAGCGCAGCAGGGCCTCGGCGCCGACGATGCGCCGCGTGGCCAGCTCCACCTTGGGCTGATACCAGACTTCCAGCTCTTCCTGCGCCAAGGCGCGATGCAGGCTGTACTCCAGCTTCAGCCGCTCCATCGCCCGCGCGTTCATGTCCGAGGTGTAGAACTGGAAGTTGTTCTTGCCGCGCTCCTTGGCCTGGTACATCGCGGAGTCCGCGTTCACCAGCAGCGCGTCGGCGCTGAGCCCGTCTTCCGGGTACATGCTGATGCCTATGCTGGCGGAGATGAACAGCTCGTGGCCGGTCAGGCCGGACTGTTCGGTGACGCCGTCCAGCAATTGCTGCGCCAGCTCCGCCACCTGGGTGACCCGCTCCACCACCGGCAGCAGCAGGATGAATTCGTCGCCGGACAGCCTGGCCACGGTGGAATGCGGCGGCGCGTACTGCAACAGCACCGAGGCGATGCGCACCAGCAATTCGTCGCCGGCGTGGTGGCCCAGGGTGTCGTTGACCAGCTTGAAGCGGTCCAGGTCGACGAACAGCAAGGCGAACTGCGAGCGCGCCGGCTGCGCGCGCTCTATCGCCTCCTGCAACCGCTCCAGGAACAGGGTCCGGTTGGGCAAGCCGGTCAAAGCGTCGTGGTTGGCCAGGAAGTGCAGCCGCTCCTCGGACTGCTTGCGCTGGGTGATGTCGGAGAACACCGCCACGTAATGCAGGCATTCGCCGTCCGCGTCGCGGATGGCGGTAATGCTCAGGTGCTCGGTGTACAACAGGCCGCCCTTGCGGCGGTTGACCACCTCACCCTGCCACACCCCGCTCTCTTTCAGGCTTTGCCACAGTTTCTGGTAGAAATCCGCCGGCTGCCGGCCGGACTTGAGCAAGGCCGGCGTGCGGCCCAGCGCTTCCTGACTGCTGTAGCCGGTGATGCGGCTGAACGCCGGATTCACCATCTGGATCACCCCGTTGCCGTCGGTGATCAGAATCCCCTCCAGCGTCGATTCGAACACCTTGTCCGCCAGCAACAGGCTGCGCCGCGAATGCAGCAAGGCGTCGTCGCGCTCGCGCAAGGCGGAGTGCAGCTCCTGCAGAAACTCCTGCTCCACCATCTGGATGATGTCGCGGAACCCCAGCAGCTGCAGCAAGACGCCGTCGGCGTCGTAGACCGCCAGATGGCGGATCTTGTGCTGCAGGATCAATTGCCGCGCTTGCAACAGGCTGCTGCCGTCGCGCACGCCCAAGAGCGGCCAGGAGCAGGCTTCGGCCAGCGTCGCCGGCGCGCGCCCCTCGGCCAGCAGCCGCAATAGATCGCGCAGGGTCAGAATGCCGTAGTCGCCGTTGTCGAAGTTCACCGCCAGCGCGGTGGCGCCTTGGCGCCGCATCAAGGCCAGCGCCTCCTCCGGCGAGTCCTGGGCGCCCAGCAGACACAGCGGCGCCGCGCGGTCCGCCACCACCCGCCGCACACTGAGAAAGGATTCGCTGCCCTGGCTCAACACGATGTCGGTCAGCGACACCACGCCGCACAGCTTGCCGGCCTGCTCCACCAGCGCATGACGGATGCCGCGTTCGCGAAACAGCGCTACCGCCTCGCTCACCGGCAGATCGTGCGGCAGCGCCACCAGGGGCGCGCTCATCGCGCCGCCCACCGGCCGCATGCCGGCCGCGCCGTCCAGCCGGTCCAGCGCCAGCGCGTCGGCTTCAGTCCAAATCCCCAAAGGCCGGCCCGTCTCGTCCTGCACCACGATGGAACCGCAGCCCGCCAGCAACATGCGCCGCGCCGCTTCCGCCAGCGGCGTATCCGCCGCGCACGCCAGGATATCCGGGGTAGAGATTTCTTTTATACACTGTTTTAAGTAATACATTAACAATCCAACCCGGGCTATTCACGGAAAAATTCCAAATGGCATTATAACGATGCAAACCGCCGTCATGTAGTCGGATTGCAACAGCCCCGCCCCGCAGCGGCGTCGAGACGCTCGGCCGCCGCCTCCTCGCCGCGGCTTCCCCGCGCAAGCCATTCCTTTTGCATTCAGTAAATCGTCAAATACTCATATACATGATCTAGGACAAAGCGCGGCGCCGGCAGCGCCTGCTAGGCTGCCAACAGAATCGGCGAATTTACATTCGCCACGGAAATGACAAAGGTATTGCGCGGCGCAGCATACGCCTATCGGACTCACTGCCTTGCGCATGGTCAGCCCAACCATCCACACAGCGACACAAGCACCATGAGCCAACAACGCATCCACCTATCGGTTCAGGGCCGGGTTCAAGGCGTCGGCTTCCGTCCCTTCATCTGGCGCACGGCCAGCGAGTGCGGCCTCACCGGCTTTGTCCGCAACAGCGGCGAAGGCGTCACGCTGGAACTGCAGGGCGAGCCGCAGGCGCTGAGCGCCTTCCGCCAGGCGCTGAAAACCCGGCTGCCGCCGCTGGCGCACATCGACGCGCTGCAGGAACGCGACATCCCGCTGCAGAACGCCGAACAGCGCTTTCAAATAGAAGAAAGCAGCGGCGCGATCACCCATGCCCGGCTACCGGCCGACGTGGCCACCTGTCCGCGCTGCGTGGAGGAACTGTTCACTCCCGGCGACCGCCGCTACCGCTTCCCCTTCATCAACTGCACCGATTGCGGCCCGCGCTACACCGTCACCCACCGGCTGCCCTACGACCGCGCCAACACCAGCATGCTGGCCTTTCCGCTGTGCCCGGTGTGCCGCCAGGAATACCTGGACCCGGCCAGCCGCCGCTTTCACGCCGAGCCCACCGCCTGCCCGGTGTGCGGCCCCAAGCTGCAGCTGACCGACCGCTTCGGCCAGAACCTGAACGGCGATCCCATCGTCGGCGCGGTGCAGATCCTCAATATGGGCCGCAGCATCGCGATGAAAGGCCTGGGCGGCTTCCACCTGGTCTGCGACGCGGCCAGCCCGGCGGCGGTGGCGCGGCTGCGCCAGCTCAAGCACCGCCCCGGCAAACCGCTGGCCATCATGGCGCTGAACGTGGAGTCCATCCGCGCGCTCTGCCACGTCAGCGAAGAAGAAGCCGCCTGGCTGCAGCGCCCGGAACGCCCGATAGTGCTGCTGAACAAGAAGCCCGAAGCCGACCAGTTGCTGCCGGACATCGCCCCCGGCCTGTCCGCGCTGGGCGTGATGCTGCCCTACACGCCGCTGCAATGGCTGCTGTTCCACGAAGCGCTGGGCCGCCCGCCCGGAACCAGCTGGCTGCGCCAGCCCTGCTCGCGGCTGTGGGTGATGAGCAGCGCCAACCTGTCCGGCGAGCCCATCGTCACCGGCAACCAGGAGGCGCGCGAGCGGCTGAATCAGGTGGCCGACGTCTTCCTACTGCACAACCGCGCCATCGTCACCCGTTGCGACGACAGCGTGGTGTCGCTGGAGCGGCGGCGGCCGCTGCTGTTCCGCCGCGCGCGCGGCTTCGTGCCGGATCCGGTACCGCTGGCGGAGGACGGCCCGCCGGTGCTGGCGCTGGGCGCCTATATGAAGGCCACCGCCACCGTGTTGCGCGGCAAGGACGCCTTCGTGTCGCAATACATCGGCGCGCTCAACCACCCGCTGACCTGCGAAGCGCTGCAACAGGCGGCCGACCATTTGCTCGACCTCACCGGCGTCGCCCCGCAGGCGGTGGCCTGCGACCTGGAAACCGGCACCTACTCCAGCCTGCTGGCCGAACACCTGTCCAAGCAATGGGAGGTGCCGCTGATCCGGGTCCAGCACCACCACGCCCACCTGGGCGCGGTGCTGGCCGAACACGGCGTGGCGGAGCCGGCGCTGGGCCTGGCGCTGGACGGCTACGGCCTGGGCCACAACAACGGGGCCTGGGGCGGAGAGATGATGCTGGTGGACGGTGACAGCTGCGAACGCATCGGCCACATCTCGCCGCTGCCGCTGCCCGGCGTGGGACGCAGCCGGCTGCCGCCGTGGAAGCTGGCCGTGGCCTTGTGGCAAACCCTGGAGCTGGGACCGCTGCCGCCGCGGCTGGCGGCCCAGCCCGGCGCCCAGCAATTGGAGAAACAGCTCGCGGCCCGCCGCGACTGCCAGGACAGCACCAGCCTGGGCCGCTGGTTCGGCGCCGTCGCCGGCCTGACCCGCCAATGCGGGGTGGAAACCTTCGAAAGCGAAGCCGCGCAGAGGCTGGAGGCCCAGGCCGGGCCGGCCGAACCGCTGACCGGCGGCTGGCGCACCCAGGCCAATCTGCTGGACCTGACGCCGCTGGCGCGCCATCTGTGCCAGCTGGACGACGACCAAGCCATCGCCAGCCTGTGGCACGCCACCCTGGCCGCCGCGCTGGCGGACTGGGCGATCAAGGCGGCGCGCACCACCGGCACCCGCATCGTGGCGCTGGCCGGCGGCTGCTGCGGCAATCGCCAGCTGATGGCGCAACTGCTGCCGCGGCTGGAGCAGGCCGGCCTGCGCCCGCTGACCGCGGAACAGCTGCCGCCCAACGACGGCGGCCTGAGCCTGGGCCAGGCCTGGGTGGCGCGCCAGCGCCTGCTGCGCCGGAGCTGAAACGAAAACGGCGCGTCGCCCAAGGGCGACGCGCCGTCTCGGCGGCTGAATCCCGGATCAGGACGGCAGACGCTCGCCCCACAAGTCGTGCTCGCTGCAGTCGACGATCTTCACCGAATAGAACTCGCCCGCGCGCATGCCGGCGGCGTCTTCGACGAACACCAGGCCGTCGATCTCCGGCGCGTCCGCGTAGCTGCGGCAAATCGCCGTGCCTTCGTCGTCGATCTCGTCCACCAGCACCTGCATGGTCTGGCCGACGCGGCGCTCCAGACGGCGCGCGCTGATCTCTTCCTGTACCGCCATGAAACGCTCCTTGCGCGCTTCCTTCACCTCTTCCGGCACCGGATTCGGCAAATCGTTGGCGGTGGCGCCTTCCACCGGCGAATAGGTGAAACAGCCGACGCGGTCCAGCTCCGCCTCGCGGATGAAGCTCAGCAGCTCTTCGAAATCCTCCTCGGTCTCGCCGGGGAAGCCGACGATGAAGGTGGAGCGAATCACCAGCTCCGGACAGATCTCGCGCCACTTCTTGATGCGCGCCAGCACATTGCCGCTATTGGCCGGACGCTTCATCAGCTTCAGCACTTTCTGGCTGGCGTGCTGGAACGGGATGTCCAGATAGGGCAGGATCTTGCCGTCGCGCATCAGCGGAATCACCTCGTCCACGTGCGGATACGGGTAGACGTAATGCAGACGCACCCAGATGCCGTGGCGGCCCAGCTCCTCGCACAGCTCGGTCATCCGGGTCTTCACCGGACGGCCGTTGTGGAAGCCCAGCTTGTACTTGGTGTCCACGCCGTAGGCCGAGGTGTCCTGCGAGATCACCAGGATTTCCTTGACCCCGGCCTTGGCCAGGTTCTCGGCCTCGCGCAGCACGTCATGGATGGGACGGCTTTCCAGATCGCCGCGCATCGACGGAATGATGCAGAAGGTGCAACGGTGGTTGCAGCCTTCGGAAATCTTCAGATAAGCATAATGCTTGGGCGTCAGCCGCACGCCGATGTCCGGCACCAGATCGACGAAGGGATCGTGCGGCTTGGGCAGGTGGGCATGCACCGCGCTCATCACCTCGTCGGTGGCGTGCGGGCCGGTCACGGCCAAGACCGACGGATGCGCGTCGCGCACCACGTCGCCCTTGGCCCCCAGACAGCCGGTGACGATGACCTTGCCGTTCTCGTTCAAGGCTTCGCCGATCGCGTCCAGGGACTCGGCCACCGCGGAATCGATGAAGCCGCAGGTGTTGACCACCACCAGGTCGGCGCCGGCGTAGCTGCCGGAAATATCGTAGCCTTCGGCGCGAAGGCGGGTCAGGATCTGCTCGGAGTCGCTGGAGGCTTTGGGACAGCCCAGCGACACGAAGCCGATGCTTGGAATCTTGTCTGCCATGATGATGGCCTTGCTGAAGAAAAACGCGAGAGTATACAACGATTTGACAGGCGATGCGCGGCGTTGCGAGGGCTTGGGCCGCAGGCTTGCCGATTCGTTTTCGCCAGCCGCCGCGCTCGCGCCGGGCCGGATGCGAACGCCGATGCGCGGCGCTCTCCTTTCCGATCTCACTTGATAGTAAAATCCGACGCCACCATCTAGGCCTGAGAGCCTGTTTACGATCTGCTGCGCGTCGGCGATACGGCGTTAAAAACCAGCTCAAAATGCTCATGTACCGCTCGTACATTCCGCTTTTTCGCTCGTTTTCGCCTTGTCTCGCCTTAGCTCGCGAGATCGTAAACACGCTCTAAGAACCGGACCAGTCCAGACGCTCGGCGCAGTAAAAAGCGCCGGGCACCGGACAACCCGCCTCCTCCCGCAACATCATGTCCCGGCGCTCCCGCACCTTCAGCCCGCTTGCCGCCAGTTGCGCCTCCACCCCGTCCGCATCGTGCAGATAGCGCCCGCAGGGCTGCAGCCGGTGGCCGTCGGGCAAGGCCTGTGACGCGCGCTCTATGCTGAACAACAGCAGGCCGCCCGGCTTGAGCGCGCGCGCCATCCAGCTCAAGGCCGGCTCCAGATCGCCGAAATAGCTGAGCGTGTCCAGGCAGCAGATCAGATCGACGGGCGACGGCGCCGCCGTCAGGAATTCGATGATGTCGCCTTGAGTCAAGGCGTCGTACACGCCCTTGTCCGCGGCGCGCGCCAGCATTTCGCCGCTGAGATCCACGCCGCGCAGGCTGCGCGCGTAAGGCCGCAGCGCCGTGCCTGCCAGGCCGGTGCCGCAGCCCAGATCGAGCGCGTCCAGAGCGGCGGCCGGCAGCGCCAGCCGCCGCAGGCATTGCGCCAGCCACTGCGGTCCCTGGTAGCGCAGACTGGCCAGGGTCGCGTCGAAGGCCGCGGCGTTGGCGTCGAAAGTCCGCCGGATGAAGTCGGCGCTGCACTGCGGCGGCGGTTCCGCGCCGCCGCAGGCGGCCAGCAAGTGCAAGGCCACCGGGTCGTCCGGCGCCTGCGCCAGCCAGCCATGCAGCAGGGCCAAGGCTTCGTCGCGCCGGTCCAGCTCGCAGAGCGCCTCGATGCGCGCGATCGGCCCATGCTCGGCCGGCCGCGCCACGATGCCCTGCGCGTTGTGGCGCCGCGCCTCGACGTGGCGTTCCTGGCGCAAGCACAGCCCGGCCAGCAGGAAGTGCGCGTCGGCGCAGGCCGCGTCCACGGCCAGCGCTTGCCGGCACGCCTGTTCCGCGGCGGCGAAATCGCCGTCCTGCTCGCAAGCGGCGGCCAGATTGGTCCAATACATGGGCTGGCCGCCGTCCAGCGCCGCCGCCGCGGCGAAAGCCCGCCGCGCGTCACCAGAGCGGCCTTGGCGCGCCTGCGCCATGCCCAGGCTGAAATGCCAGTCCGCGTGATCCGTCTCCGCGGCGATCGCCTCGCGCAACCAGGACTCGGCCTCCGCCGGACGCTGCGTCTGCAACAACAGAAAAGCCAGGAAGGATTTGGCCGCGACGCACGCCGGCCAGTCCCGCAAGCAAGACCGGTAACGCCGCTCCGCCTCGGCCCAGTCGCCGTCCAGATGGCTGCGCTGCGCCGCGCGCAAACGGGCGCTCAAGGCCTCGGCGGACATGTCGCGGCGCCTTGCCGGCCCGGCCGGCTTGAATCTTCAATGGAAAACGGAAAAAAACGGAAGGCGGCGAACGCCGCGAGGGAAAAGCGGGCGCCGCGAACGGCGACCGGCATCCGGCATGCGGGGGTAGGCATGGCAAGCCCTCCAGGGGCGAGCGGCGGATGGAAACGGACAGGCGGCCGTTCCAGCCGGCCGCCTGCGCCTTATCTTAAGAACCTGTTCAATGTCTGCTGCGCTTCGTGAAGCCTTGCACGGGGAGTACCAGCTCAAAATGCTCATGTACCACGAGTACATTCCGCTTTCTCAGCTGTTTTCGCCTTGTCTCGCTCTTGCTCGCGAGATTTTGAACAGACTCTAAGAATCAAACTGTCAGGACGGATCCTTGTCGTTCTCGCCGTCCTGCTTGTACGCCGGAAAGCCGAAGCCGCCGAACAGCTGCTTGGTCTGTTCCTGCATCCGGTTCTGCATGTCCAGGAACATGCTGGTGCTCTGTTCCATGTAGTTGGCCATCATGTTCTGCACCGCCGGCCCCTGAAACTTCATGAACTCGCCCCACAGATTGGCGTTCAACATGGTGTTGTCGCCGTAGATCGCGCGGGTTTGTTCCTGCATTTTCTGCTGCAGCTGGGCGAACAGTTGCAGATTGTTCTCTAGGAAGGGTCCCATCATGCCCTGCATGGCCTGGCCGTAGGAGCGGATGAACTGAGTCAGCACTTCGTAGCTGAACATCGGCATGCCGCCGTTCTCCTCCTCCAGGATGATCTGCAACAGCACACTGCGGGTGATGTCCTCTTGGCTCTTGGCGTCGACGACTTGAATGTCCACATTATCTAGCACCAATTGCTTCACATCCCCCAAGGTGATGTAGGAACTGGTGGCGGTATCGTACAGCCGGCGGTTCGGGTACTTTTTGATGACCCGCTTTTCAACACTCATGTAACGCTCCCGGTTTATTTTGTTACGGTGTGCCGTGTGCCGGCAATTTATCATAAATACAACACGCTAGAGTAAATCTTCAGTCAGCGCTCCCAATTTTGCTGCAATGCATGATACATTTAGTCGTCATTGTGCAGTGCAAAATTTTTGATTCAGACTATCTCCTTTAAGGTCTCACCCCACAGCGGAGGAATACATTATGTCCATCAGCAATGAGCAACTGAACAAGCTGTCCCTCAACGGTCTGGAAACCATTTTCCGCTTTTCGCAAATCACTCTGGATAGCGCCGAGCGCCTGGTCAAGCTGAACCTGGAAATCTCCAAGCAGTCGCTGGAAGAAAACGTCAAAATCGCCAAGCAGCTGAGCGGCGTGACCGACCCGCAAGAAGCGGTCAGCCACCTGAACAAGCTGGCGACCCAGAACATCGACACCGCTCTGGCCAACTCCCGCAATCTGTACGACATCGTTTCCTCCGCTCAAAGCGAACTGACCAAGCTGGCCGAAGAAAACCTGGGCAGCTTCAACAAGTCGCTGATCGGCGCGATCGAGTCCGCGGCCAAGAACGCCCCGGCCGGCTCCGACGCCGCGCTGAACGCGGTCAAGAGCTCGGTGGCCGCCGCCGCCGCCGCGGTCAACACCTTCAGCAAAGCCGCCCAGCAAGTGGTGGAATTCACCGACAGCAGCGTCAAGGCCGCCACCAGCGCCACCGCCGACGCCGTGAAGACCGCCAGCAAGCGCGCGCCCACTGCTTAAGAACAGTTTCAGGCTAAAGCACAACCCCGTCCAGCCGGCGGGGTTTTTCTTTGCCTTGCGCCGGAGGATGGCATGTCGGCGGCGACAGGTTTACAATCTCCGCCTTAAGCACGTTTCAGGAAACCAATAGGTTCAGCGCATGAAAATCAGCAGCAATTTTGACGCCGGCAGCATCGAGATCGTCTCCGCCGACAACTACGAAGACATCCAACTGCGCATCCGCCGCGACAATGCGGCCGAATTCGCCCAGTGGTTTTACTTCCGCGTGCAAGGCGCCGCTTATCAGCACTGCACCTTCAATTTCCTGAACGCCAGCGAAAGCGCGTACCCGGACGGCTGGATCGACTATCAGGCGGTGGCCTCCTACGACCGCATCAACTGGTTCCGCGTGCCCACCCATTATGAAAACGGCGTGATGACGATAGATCACGTGCCGCTGTCCGGCAGCATCTACTACGCCTATTTCGAACCCTATTCCTACGATCAGCACCTGAATCTGATCGGCCAGGCTCAAGGCTCCGGCCTGTGCCAAGTCAGCGATCTGGGCTTTACCGTGCAGCAGCGCGACATCAATCTGCTGACCATAGGCCACGAGGTGGAATCGGACCTGAAGATCTGGATCATCGCCCGTCAGCATCCGGGCGAAACCATGGCGGAATGGTTCATCGAGGGCCTGCTCAACCGCCTGCTGGACCCGCAGGACCCCACCAGCCGCGCGCTGCTGGACCGCGCCACTTTCTACGTAGTGCCTAACATGAACCCGGACGGCTCGGTGCTGGGCAATCTGCGCACCAACGCCGCCGGCGCCAACCTCAACCGCGAATGGGCCGATCCCAGCGCGGAGACCAGCCCGGAAGTGCTGGCGGTGCGCAACAAGATGCAGGAAACCGGCGTGGACCTGTTCCTGGACATCCACGGCGACGAGAACATCCCCTATGTGTTCCTGGCCGGCACCGAGGGCGTGCCGTCGTGGAACGAACGCCTGGAATCGCTGGCCGAGCAGTTCCGCCACCACCTGCTGCTGGCCAGTCCGGACTATCAGACCGAGCACGGCTATCCGCGCAACGCGCCGGGCAAGGCCAATATGACCATCGCCACCAACTGGGTGTGCGAAAACTTCGGCTGTCTCGCCTTCACGCTGGAAATGCCGTTCAAGGACAACGCCAATCTGCCGGACGACGACTTCGGCTGGAGCGGCCAGCGCAGCCTGCGCCTGGGCGAGGCGGCCTTGTCGCCCATCTATGCGATAGCGCAAAACCTGCGCGCCTGAGCACCAATCAGGCTGAAACCAAAAAAGCCACGGAGATCCGTGGCTTTTTTCATTTCCATTGCCGCTTAAACGTGATCCAGCAATTGCAGCGGATGATCGATGGCGATGTCGGCGCCCCACTCCGCCGGCCGGTCGCTGTCGGCGATATAGCCCCAATTGGCCAACACCGTTTTCATGCCCACGCTGCGGCCGGCGGCGATGTCGCGCTCGGCGTCGCCCACATACAGGCAATGCTCGGGGGCGATGCCGATCCGCTCGGCGGCGTAGCGCATCGGCCGCGGGTCAGGCTTGGGCACGCCCACGGTGTCGCCGCTGACCGTCACCGCCGGCGCAGCGATGAAGGGCAGCGACGGCACCAGCCTGTCGGTGAAGCGCATCGGCTTGTTGGTGATGATGCCCCAGGTCAGCCCCTTGTCCATCAAGCCCTGGATCAGGCCGTTGACGCCGTCGAACAACACGGTCTCGTCGGCGAAGCTGTGCTCGTAGTGGTCCAGGAAGCGCAAGCGATACTCCTCGAAACGCGGATGCTCGCGGTCGATGCCGAAGCCCAGGCTGACCAGCCCGCGCGCGCCGTGGCTGGCGATGGGCCGCACCGCCGCGTACGGCTGCAGCGGCAGGCCTTCCTCGGCCAGCAGACGGTTGAGCGCGGCGCCCAGATCGCGCGCGGTGTCGGCCAGAGTGCCATCCAGATCGAATAGAACTGCCTTGATCATGATTCGCTTCAATGAGGGAGCGCGGCGTCAGGCTGCCGACCACGAGCAGCCCGCCGGCCCGGTTCAACGTATGGTCTTGCCCAGGAACAGCTTGTAGGCCGGATTCTGGGTCTCCTCGACACAGGGGTAGCCCAGATTGTCGAGGAAGCGCTGGAACTCGGCGTCGTCGCTGGCCGGCACCTGTATGCCCACCAGCACGCGACCGTAATCGGCGCCGTGGTTGCGATAATGGAACAGGCTGATGTTCCAGTCCACGCTCATCGCCTCCAGGAAGCGCATCAGCGCGCCGGGGCGGTCCGGAAACTCGAAGCGCAACACCCGCTCGTCCTTCAGTTGCGGCGCGTGGCCGCCCACCAGATGACGGATGTGCAGCTTGGCCAGTTCGTTGTCGGTCAGATCGATGCTGTCCAGCTCATGGGCGTTCAGACTGGCGAGTATGCCCTCCAGGTCCTGCTTGCCGCTGATCTGCACGCCGACGAAGACATGGGCGGTGCCCGGATCGGCGAAGCGGTAATTGAACTCGGTGATGTTGCGGCCGCCGATCACGGTACAGAAGCGCTTGAAGCTGCCCGGCTTTTCCGGAATGGTCACCGCGATGATGGCCTCGCGCCGCTCGCCCAGTTCGGAACGCTCGGACACATGGCGCAGGCGGTCGAAATTCATATTGGCGCCGCAGGAAATCGCCACCAGGGTCTGATTCTCGCAGCCCTCGCGCTCCACATAGGCCTTGGCGCCGGCCACCGCCAGGGCGCCCGCCGGCTCCACGATGGAGCGGGTGTCTTCGAAAATATCCTTGATCGCCGCGCAGATGGCGTCGGTGTCCACCAGGATGATCTCGTCCAGCAGTTCCCGGCAGATGCGGAAGGTCTCCTCGCCCACCAGCTTCACCGCCACCCCGTCGGCGAACAGGCCCACGTCCTTCAATTCCACGCGCTCGCCCTTGGCGATGGATTGGCGCATCGCGTCGGAGTCCACCGGCTGCACCCCTATCACCTTGATCTCCGGCTTCAGCCGCTTGATGAAGCTGGCGATGCCGGCGGCCAGGCCGCCGCCGCCGATGGCGACGAAGATCGCGTTCAAGCCGTCCGGATGCTGGCGCAGAATCTCCATGCCTATGGTGCCCTGGCCGGCGATCACGTCCGGATCGTCGAACGGCGGGATGTAAGTCAGGCCGCTTTGCGCCGCCAACTCGCTGGCGTGCAGAAAAGCTTCATTGAAGGAGTCGCCGTGCAACACCACCTGGCCGCCGTATTGCTTGACCGCGTCGATCTTGATCTGCGGCGTGGTCACCGGCATCACGATGGTGGCCGCACAGCCCAGCCGGCTGGCGGACAGCGCCACGCCCTGCGCGTGGTTGCCGGCGCTGGCGGTGATCACGCCGCGCTCGCGCTGCTCCGCGCTGAGCTTGGCCATCTTGTTGTAGGCGCCGCGCAGCTTGAAGGAGAACACCGGCTGCAGATCCTCGCGCTTGAGCAGAATCGTGTTGCGATAGCGGCGCGACAGATTGGGCGCCAGCTCCAGCGGCGTTTCGATGGCGACGTCGTAAACCCGCGACGTCAGGATGCGTTCCAGATAGTCTTGCTTCTCTTGCATGGCAAAGCCTTTGTCCCGATCATTATTTTCCTTGAACTGCCAGAGTAGCAGGAACTCCAACCATACGGGAAGCCTTGATAATATTGGATTGTTGCATTGCGGTATCGCTATGGCTCCGCCCGCCCCGCCCGCAGAAATCGCCACTTCGCGGCAACCGGACGGCAATCCGCGTGTATAATCAACGGCTACTATTTGGACCTCAACCCCCAGCGTTGCCCATAGGAACGATGAAAACATTCACCAGCATTCTCACGGCAGCGGCGATCGCGCTGCCGTCCGTCTCTTTCGCCTCCGCCGCCTTCCTGCCGCCCGCGCCCGAGATCGCCGGCAAGGCCTATTACCTGACCGACTTCAACAGCGGGCAAGTGCTGGCCGAGCGCGACCCGGACTCCCGCGTGGAGCCGGCCTCGCTGACCAAGCTGATGACCGCCTACCTGACCTTCAAGGCGCTGAAGGAAAAGCGGCTGACCCTGGAGCAGACGCTGACGGTGTCGCAAAAGGGCTGGAAGACCGAAGGCTCGCGCATGTTCCTGGATCCCAAGGTGCCGGCCAAGGTCGACGACCTGATCAAGGGCATGATCGTGCAGTCCGGCAACGACGCCTGCGTGACGCTGGCCGAAGCCATCGCCGGCAGCGAGGAAGTGTTCGCCCAGGTGATGACCCAGCAGGCGCAGAAACTGGGCATGAAGAACACCCAGTTCCGCAACGCCACCGGCCTGCCCAATCCGGAGCACTACACCACCGTGCATGATCTGGGCATCCTGGCCGGCGCGCTGATCCGCGACTTCCCGGAGTTCTACCCGATCTACTCGATCAAGTCCTTCACCTACAACAACATCAAGCAGCCCAACCGCAACCTGCTGCTCTACCGCGACCCCAACGTCGACGGCATGAAGACCGGCTACACCGACAGCGCCGGCTACAATATGATCACCACCAGCCATCGCGACGGCCGTCGCGTGATTTCGGTGGTGGTGGGCACCGCTAGCCCGGAAGCACGCGCGGTGGAAAGCTCCAAGCTGCTCAACTACGGCTTGCAGTTTTACGATACGCCCAAACTGTATAGCGGAGCCAAGCCGGTGTCCGAGCTGCCGATCTACAAGGGCGCGGCCAAAACCGTGGCCGTCGGCTTCGCCGGCGACGTCTACGCCACCGTGGCCAAGGGCCAGGCCGCCAAGCTCAAGGCCGATCTGACCACGATGCAGCCGCTGATCGCCCCGGTCAAAGCCGGCCAGGTGGTGGGCAAGCTGGTGGTGTCGCTGGACGGCAAGCCGCTGTTCGAGCGCCCGGTGGTGGCCTTGAAGGCGGTGGAAGAAGGCGGCTTCTTCAGCCGGCTGTGGGACAGCATCAAGCTGATGCTGGGCTGGAAATAAACGGCGTCCGCCGTTGATCGCGGCGCCGGGCATCGCCCGGACGCCGCGACTGTATTATGATGTGACGTTTTAGTAATAAAGACGACCGTAAAATGTATTGGCGCGGATGGCCCGGTTTGCAGTACAACTGGCTGCTGCGCCTTTGCCCGTTTCGGGCGCGGCGTCTTTAGAACCTGTTTACGATCTGCTGCGCTTCGGCGATACAGCGTTGAAAACCGCTTCGAAATGCTCATGTACCGTGTGTACACTCCGCTTTCTCAACTGCTTTCGCCTTGTCTCGCTCTTGCTCGCGAAATCGTAAACACGTTCTTAGCGGATTTGATTGAATATGTCTGAAAAACAGGAACTCATGGAATTCCCCTGTCGCTTTCCCATCAAGGTGATGGGCGAGCGTCATGAGGATTTCGTCCTCACCATCACCGAGGTCGTGCGCGTCAACGCGCCGGACCTGGCCGACCATGACGTGACGCTGCGCGAAAGCTCCAACGGCCGCTTCTACGCGCTGACCGTCACCGTCACCGCCACTTCGCGTCAACAGCTGGACAACATCTATCTGTCGCTGACCGGCCATCCGATGGTCAAAATGGTGCTCTAAGCGCCAGGAGATTGCCGTGCCGCGCATCGTCAAACATCTGGGCCGGGTGGATTACGAACCCACCTGGCGCGCCATGCAGGCGTTCACCGACGCCCGCAACGCCGACACCCCCGATGAACTGTGGGTGGTCGAACACCCGCCCGTCTACACCCAGGGCCTGGCCGGCAAGCCGGAGCACCTGCTGCACGCCACCGCCATCCCGGTGGTGAAAACCGACCGCGGCGGCCAGATCACCTATCACGGCCCCGGCCAGTTGGTGGTTTACCTGCTGGTGGACTTCAAGCGCATGGGCATAGGCGTGCGCGAGCTGGTGCGCCGCATCGAACAGGCGGTGATAGACGCGCTGGCGGAACTGGGCATCCACGGCAACGGCGATGTGGACGCGCCCGGCGTATACGTCGCCGGCGCCAAGATCGCCTCGCTGGGCCTGCGCATCAAGAACCACGCGGTCTACCATGGCCTCAGCTTCAATGTGGACATGGACCTGGCGCCGTTCGATTCCATCAATCCTTGCGGTTACGCCAACCTCAAGGTGACCGATCTGAAACAACTGGGAGTGGAGCTGAGCCTTGCCGCCGCCGCCGATACGCTGCTGCCGCATCTGGAGCGCCTCCTGAACAGCACCGAGGAACTGACATGAAGCCGGAAAACCAGGCTGGGGTCAAACACAAGGGCGCGGCCAAAACCGCCCGCATCCCCATCAAGATCGTCCCGCTGGACGAAAAGCTGAAAAAACCGGAATGGATCCGCGCCAAGCTGCCCAACGGCCAGCGCTTCCACGAGATCAAGCAGATCCTGCGCGAGCAAAAGCTGCACACCGTCTGTGAGGAGGCCACCTGCCCGAACATCGGCGAATGTTTCAGCAAGGGCACCGCCACCTTCATGATCATGGGCGACATCTGCACCCGTCGCTGCCCGTTCTGCGACGTGGGCCACGGCCGCCCCAACCCGCTGGACCCGGACGAGCCGCGCCACCTGGCGGAGAGCGTCGCCGCGATGAAACTGAAATACGTGGTGGTCACCTCGGTGGACCGCGACGACTTGCGCGACGGCGGCGCCCAGCATTTCGCCGACTGCATCAACTCGGTGCGCGAAATGTCGCCCAACACCCAGATCGAGACCCTGGTGCCGGACTTCCGCGGCCGCCTGGACGTGGCCGTCGACATCCTGAGCCAGACGCCTCCGGATGTGATGAACCACAATCTGGAAACCGTGCCGCGGCTGTACAAGCAGGCGCGCCCGGGCTCGGATTACGCGCACTCGCTGCAATTGCTGAAGGATTACAAGGCCAAGAACCCCGAGGTTCGCACCAAGTCCGGCCTGATGGTGGGCCTGGGCGAAACCGACGAGGAAATCCTGGAAGTGATGCGCGACCTGCGCGCCCACAATGTGGACATGCTGACCATAGGCCAGTACCTGCAGCCGTCCGACGGCCACTTGCCGGTGCTGCGCTACGTGCATCCGGACGTGTTCAAGATGTTCGAGAAAAAAGCCTATGAAATGGGCTTCGTCCACGCCGCCGTGGGCGCGATGGTGCGCTCCAGCTACCACGCCGACGTGCAGGCGCACGAGGCCGGCGTGTAAACGGCCAAGCCGCCCAGACGCAAGGGAGCCCCAGGGCTCCCTTTTTCATTGCCCTGTCTTTGGTACAGGCTCGCAACGACGACGGATCGTCTATACCACGACATGCGCCCGCCATAGCGTCCGCGCAAGTTTCATCCCGCAAACCGCGCGGTCGCGCCAGCGCCCGCCTGCCGATGGAGCCGCGCCATGTCCGTCAGTCCCGCCTTCCGCCTGCTGCCCTTGCTGCCGCTGTTGCTGGCCGCCTGCGCCAACAACGCCCCGGACAAACCGTTCGCCGATTTCGACGACGCCGCCCGCAGCGTCACGCAAAGCTCCGCCGGCACCTTGGCGCGCATCCAGCAGAACACCCGCCTCAACGCGGTGCTCACCGCGCCCAACGCCCCCTTGCGCGCGGACACCTTCAGGCCTCAAGCCGGCAACGGCGCCAGCTACGATCTCGGCCCCGCGCTGGGACAGCTGCAAGCCACGCTGGACGCGCTGGAAAAATACGCCCGGACCCTGCGCAGCCTGGCCGGCGACCGCGAGGCCGAAGCCCGGGTCGACGCCGCCGCCCAAGACTTGTCCGACAGCGTCCAGGACCTGAAACTGCGCGGCGGCGACGAAACCGCCGCCAAGATTCTGGCCACCGCTGCCGACGCGCTGGGCCGCCAACTCACGACGGCGCAACGCAAGAACGCGCTGCGCAACACCATGGCCACCGCCCAGCCCGGGCTGGAATTGCTGGCCGCCAGCAGCCACCGCGCCTTGAGCGCGCTGCCCGGCTACCTGAGCGTGCTCAGGGACAGCCTGCTGCGCCACGCCAACTTCAGCCGGCCGCGCTACGGCAGCTGGGAACGCTATCAGTTCGACCTCGCCATCGCCGACCGGCTGCGCGAATTCGAACAGATCGAAGCCGCGCTGCAGGCCAGCGACAAAGCGATTCAGGCCTTCCCCGACACCAACCGCCAGTTGCTGCAAAGCCTGGACGCGCCTCAATCCAAACTGCAAGCGCTGCGCGACTTCGCCGCCGAAGCCAGGCGGCTGCGCAATTTTTATCGCGATCTGCCCGCCAAATAAAGGAGGCAGCATATGGACAGCCACCGAGTGACCGAGCTTGCCAGCGGCCTGGCATCCCGCATCAACAATCTGGCGGTCGCCAGCCTGGGCGCGGACAGCCGAGCCCTGCTGGCGCAGCAGGATGAATTGGCCAATCAGACCCTGGCGCTGATCGCGCGGGACTTGAACGCCGACACCGAAGACTTCCAACACGCCGTCGCCGCGCTGCAGGCGGCGACGGATGCTGCCGAACACGCCGGACGGCAGCTGCAACGCGTGGGCGACGCCATCAAGCTGACCGCCAAGGCGATCAGCGCGGTGGCCAAGCTGCTGGCCTGAACTGCCGCGCCGGGCGCGGCTGCAAACGGAAGCAAGCCGGCGCGTCTGCGCCCAGGCCGCCCGCGCCCACGCTCTTGCGGCCGTCCGCGCAGCCTAACGCGCCGGCGCGGGCAAGACGCACAACATCTCGAACAATAGATTGGCGCCCAGCAAGGCGGTGTTGCCGCTGTCGTCATACGGCGGCGACACCTCGACCAGATCGCCGCCGACCAGGTCCAGCCCCCGGCAGCCGCGCACGATTTCCAGCGCCTGCATCGAACTCAGGCCGCCCACTTCCGGCGTGCCGGTGCCGGGCGCGAACGCCGGATCGATGCCGTCGATATCGAAGCTCAGATACGCCGGCGCCGCTCCCATCTGCGCGCGCACCTCGGCCATCAACGGCGCCAGCGAGCGATGCCAGCACTGCTCCGCCGTCACCACCCTGAAACCGCGCTGCCGCGACCAGTCGAAGTCCGCCGCCGAATAACCGCTGCCGCGCAGGCCGATCTGAACCACCCTCCCCTCGGCCAGCAAGCCCTCCTCCCAGGCGCGGCGAAAGGTGGTGCCGTGCGCGATCCTCTCGCCGAACATCTCGTCGTTGACATCGGCGTGGGCGTCCACGTGCACCAAGCCCAGCGGGCCGTGCTTGCGCGCCAGCGCGCGCAGCGCCGGCAAGCTGACGGTGTGGTCGCCGCCTATGCCCAGCAGACGCACCGGGTGCAGCAAGGCCTGCTCGTAGGCGGCCTCGATCCGCGCCACGCTGTCCGTCAGGCTATAGGGATTGGTGGCGACATCGCCGAGGTCCGCCACTTGCAGCCGTTCGAACGGCGCCGCGCCGCTGCCCAGATTGTATGGACGCAGCAACGCCGATTGGCTGCGGATTTCACGCGGCCCGAAGCGGGCGCCGCTGCGGTTGGAAGTGCCGATATCCAGCGGCAGACCGATGAAGGCGGCGTCCAGACCGGCGGCGCTGTCGCGCAAGGGCAAGCGCATCATGCTGGCGACGCCGCCGAAACGCGGCATCGCGTTGCCGCTCAGCGGCTGGTTGAGCAAAGTGGCGGGCATAGGGCCTCCTGCATCCTGAGAGCCTGTTTACGATCTCGCGAGCCAAGGCGAGACAAGGCGAGACAAGGCGAGACAAGGCGAAAACGGCTGAGAAAGCGGAATGGACTCGTGGTACATGAGCGTTTCTAAG
>NZ_LDUR01000031.1:0-31833 GCF_001043705.1 Chromobacterium sp. LK11 | reverse complement strand
GCGAGACAAGGCGAAAACGGCTGAGAAAGCGGAATGTACACGTGGTACATGAGCATTTCGAAGCCGTTTTCAACGCCGTATCGCCGACGCGCAGCAGACTTTGCTCAAAACAAGCTTAACGGCTGACCTTCACTTCCGTCCACATCCGCGCCAGCGAGCGCCGCTCCGCCGGCTTCAGCTCGCGCAACACCGTCCATTTTTTCACGGTGTCCGGCGTCGGATCTATCACCGGATGGGCCTTCAGATCCGCGCGGAAAAAGGGCGCGGCGGTCTTGACCGGATTGGTCGCGCCGTTGAGATTGGTCAATTGGGCGGCGTTCTTGCCGTCCAGCATGAAATTGATGAACTGATGCGCCAGGTCCGGACGCTTGGCGCTGGCCAGCACCGCCATGGTGTCCACGCCCAGCTCATTGCCTTCCTTCTGCGCCACGTTGGCGACGCGGAAGCGGCGCTTGGCCTGGCGCGCGTCCTCGGCGGCCTGGAAGAACTCGGTGGAATAGCCCAGCGACACCCAGATATTGCCCACCGCCAGCTCTTTCAGATAACTGGCGTTGGAGAAGGTGGCCCAGTAAGGCTTGGCCTGCTTGATCACCGCCTGCGCCGCGCGGTAGTCGGCCTGGCTGGCGGTGTTGGGGTTCTTGCCCAGGTAGAACAAGGCGGCGGCGAACACCTCGCGCGAGCTGTCCAGCACCGTGACCTTGCCCTTGATCTTCTGCAGCACCTTGGGATCGAAGATCACCGACCAGCTGTGCGGGTCTATGCCCAGTTTCTGCAGGCGCTCCGCGTTGTAGCCCACCGAGGTCAGCGACAGCACCGTGGGCACGGTGTAGCGGTTGCCCGGATCGTAGCTCTGGGACAGATAGGCCGGGTCGACATTCTTCAGATTCGGCAGTTTGGCGTGGTCCAGCGGCTGCAGCAGCTTCTGCTTGCTCATCGCCTCGATCACGAAGCTGGACGGAAACACCATGTCGTAGCCCTTGGCCCCGGCCGCCAGCTTGGCCAGCATTTCCTCGTTGTCGCCGTAGTAGTTCTGCACCACGCGGCAATCACAGCTTTTCTCGAACTGGCGGAGGATGGCGTCCGACAGCGAGCCGCTCCAGTTATAGATGTGCAAGATGTCCTTGGGGCCGGCCCAGACGGCGGACGACAGGACGGAGGACAATAGGACAAGCTTCAGCGGTTTCAATTCGGGTTCACCTCCAGACGGCCATGACCAGCATGGCGAACAGAAAAGGCGGCAAGCCGCCATGGCGGGCTTCCCTTTGGGAAGTCCCGCGACTGAGAAGCTGTTCAAAGTCCGCCTAGCGTCGAGAAGCCTTGCGTTCAGAACGCCCATGCGCCTTTGGCGCATTGCGTTTCTTCAGCGGTTTCCGTCTTGTCTCGCGCTAGCCGGCGAGACTTTGAACAGGCTCTTAAATACGGCGGCGTCGGCCCTGCCTCGGCGAGAACAGCGCTCTCGCCTTGCTACAGCAGACTCCGGCGCCGCGAATCCGTTCCTGGCCGCGGCGGCCAGGCGGTTTATTCCGCGCGGCGGGCGGTGCCCAGCGTCGCTTCCAGCGCCTGTTGCAACAGGCGCTCGTCGGCGCCGTCCAGCAGTTTGGCGTCGGACAACATGCGCCGCCAGTTGCGCGCGCCGGGAATCCCCTGGAACAGGCCCAGGATGTGGCGGGCGATATTGCGCGTCTTGTGGCCCTCGCTCAGCCGCGCCGCCACATAGGGCATCATCGCGGCCACCACCTGCTCGCGCTCCGGCGCGGCGGCGGCGCCGTAGTAGCGCTGATCCCAATTCGCCATCAGCCAGGGGTTGTGGTAAGCCTCGCGCCCCACCATCACGCCGTCGACGTGGCGCAGATGCTCGTCGATCTCGGCCTGGCTCTTGACGCCGCCGTTGATCAGGATCTCCAGATCCGGGCGCTCCCGCTTCAGCCGGTAGACGTAATCGTACTTCAAGGGCGGGATTTCGCGGTTTTCCTTGGGACTCAGGCCCTTGAGGATGGCGTTGCGCGCGTGCACGATGAAGGTGCGGCAGCCGGCGTCCGCCACCTGGCCGACGAAGTCGCTCAGATAATCGTAATGCTCGATGCGGTCGATGCCGATGCGGTGTTTGACCGTCACGTCGATGGACACCGCGTCGCGCATCGCCTTGACGCAGTCGGCCACCAGTTGCGGCTCGGCCATCAGACAGGCGCCGAAAGCGCCCTTCTGCACCCGCTCCGACGGACAGCCCACGTTCAGATTGACCTCGTCGTAGCCCCATTCCGCCGCCAGCCTGGCGCAACGCGCCAGTTCCGCCGGCTCGCTGCCGCCCAGTTGCAAGGCCAGCGGGTGCTCCGCTTCGTCGAAACGCAGATGGCGCTCGACGTCGCCGTGCAGCAGCGCGCCGGTGGTGACCATCTCGGTGTACAGCCAGGCCTGCCGGGTGATCTGGCGCGCGAAATAGCGGTAGTGGCGGTCGGTCCAGTCCAGCATCGGCGCCACCGACAGCCGGCGCGCCGGCAGCCCGCCGCCGCTCTCCTTAGCCATAGAATGCTTCACCCCGCCGTCCTGCATCGTATCCATATCCACCCGAAACCAAATCGTCGCCCAGCGCCGGCGGCAAACCGGCCCGCAAGCGCGCTAAGCGTTTGAAAAAAGGCATGAATTATCCTCCCGCAGCCGAGCAAGGGTCAAGTATTTAGACAAAAACGCCGAGCAATCAAGGGGATGCGGCGCTTGCGGCGCGGCGATTCGCCGCCGCAGGCAACTTTTTCAGAAATTGAATTTCATAAGCTTTAGCCTCGGCGGCCTCTGCTTCGCCCCGAACGCTCCCTGGCAGGGGCGTCCGGCGCGGCCACTCAATTCCAACCAAAACAATTCACAAATGAATATATTCATAAAAAGAGAACCCAGCCCCCGCTGCTGTCCGCGGGTCCGGCCCTAGCGCCGGACCCACGTCAAAAGCGGCAAGGCGGGCCTGCCCGTCATTCCGGATGTTTCCACTTCACCACAAGGTTGAGCCATGTCCAAACCCCACTTCCCGCGCCTGCCGGCGCTGATGCTGCTGCCGGCGCTGCTAAGCGGCTGCCTGGAGCAGCCCAGCGTCGAACAGCAAGCCGCGCGCATCGTCGAACAAATGAGCACCCGCGAGAAAATCGGCCAGAAAATCATGATGGCCTTCCGCTACTGGTGCCCTGACGATCAACCCGCCTGCACCGCCGGCATGACCGAACTGCCGGACGCGGCCAGCCGCGCGCTGCGCGACAACGCCATCGGCGGGGTGATCCTGTTCGCCAACAATCTGAGCGATTTGCAGCAAACCCGTCGCCTGTCCGAGCAGATCCGTCGGGCGCGGCCGCAAAACAGCCCGGTCGGCCTGTTGATCGGTTCTGACCAGGAAGGCGGCAACGTCTTCCGCCTGCCGCGCCCGCTGGCCACCAGCTTTCCCGGCAATATGGCCTTGGGCGCCGCCTATCAGGCGACGCAGGACAGCGGCCTGGCCCGCGACTCCGGCCGGGTGCTCGCCGCCGAAATCCGCGCCGTCGGCTTCAACGTCAACTTCGCGCCGGACGTGGACGTCAACAGCAACCCGCTCAACCCGGTGATCAATGTCCGCGCCTACGGCGACGACCCGGCCACCATCAGCCTGCTGGGACAGGCCACCACTCAAGGCATGCGCGAACAAGGGGTGATCGGCTCCTTCAAGCACTTCCCCGGCCACGGCGACACCGCCACCGACTCCCACTACGGCCTGCCGGTGGTCAATAAGTCGCGCGCCGACGCCTACGCCATCGACCTGGCGCCCTACCGCCAGGCCATCGCCTCCGGCCAGGCGCCGGAGATGATCATGACCGCCCACATCCAGTATCCGGCGCTGGACAGCAGCCTGATCACCGCCCGCAACGGCGAACGCATGATCGCGCCGGCGACGATGTCGCGCAAAATCCAGCACGATCTGCTGCGCGGCGAGATGCGCTACCAGGGCGTCACCGTCACCGACGCGCTGGACATGAAGGGCATCAGCGATTTCTTCGAGCAGGCCGACGCGGTGATCAAGGTGTTCCAGGCCGACGTCGACATCGCGCTGATGCCCACCGAGTTCCGCACCGCGGCGCAGGCCGGCCGGCTGCGCCAGCTGATAGACCAGGTGGCCGCCGCGGTGGCGGACGGCCGGATCAACCGCGCCGAGCTGGACCGCTCGGCGCGGCGCATCGTGGCGATGAAGCTGCGCAACGAGGTCACCCCTGCCGGCGAGGCCAAGCCGCTGCCGGAACTGAGCACCATAGGCGGCGCGGAGCACCGCGCGGTGGAGGACAAGATCACCCGGCAATCCATCACCCTGTTGCGCAATCAGGGCGCGGCGCTGCCGCTGCGCTCGCCCAGCCAGCGCATCTTCATCCTGACGCCCTGGGGCGAACAGGCCGAGGCGATGCGCCGTCGCTTCGATGAGAAGGGCTATCGCCAGGTCAGCGGCGCCAAGCTGAGCGCCACGTCGTGGGAGGCGCAGAAGCAGGCGATCGATCAGGCCGACGTGGTCGTCATCGGCACCCTGGCCACCGGCGTCAGCCCGGTGGAGCGCAACGGCGACCCCAACGCGCCGGCCTTCGCGCCGCGATTGAAGCGCAGCCTGCAGGCCGAGCCGTCGTCGGCCGCCGGCAACGGCTCCCTGGTCTTCAATGTGGCGGAAGACCTGCCCGCGCCGCAAACCCGTTTCGCCCGCAGCCTGTCCGCGCCGCCGCTCAGCGAGGCGCAGCAAATGCGCAATGCGATGGAATACGCCAAGCGGCAAGGCAAGAAGCTGATCCACGTAACCCTGCGCGCGCCTTACGACGTGATCAATTACGACGATCTGGCCGACGCCACGCTGGCCACCTACTCCTACTACGGCTATGAGAACGGCCTGCGCGGCCCGTCGATGCCGGCGCTGGTGGACGTGATGCTGGGCGCGAACCCGCCCGGCGGCAAACTGCCGGTGGCCATCCACGCGCTGGATGAAAACGGCCAGCCGGGCGCGCTGCGTTACGCGCGCGGGTTTGGGCTGAGTTTCTGACGAAGCATCGCTCTTCTTAACCATCCACCTGCACACCGCGGCCCTCCGGCCGCGGTGTTTTCTTTCGTCCCCACGGCGGGCGGCTCCGCCGCGCCAAGGCATTCGCATTGAAATAGACACAATTTATACTGTATGAATATTTTGTGCGCTGCAGTATTATGAGCCTGAACCGACGGCTGAAGACGCCCGCACAACAGGGCCGCAAGCCGCGCGGAACCGGGCTACCCTCAAATAAGAAAGCAAGCGCATGGCCATAGAATCCAATGACGCCCTGCCGGACTTCGCCGCGTGGAGCATGTCCAAGGACTTTCCCAGCGGCCATCAAATCGGCCGCCACCAACACCGCGAAGGCCAGTTGATTTTCGCCGTTTCCGGCGTGATGGAGCTGTCCACCGCCGACGGCCTGTGGCTGGTGCCGCCTCAGCGCGGCGTCTGGATGCCGCCCGCGGTGGAACACAGCATGCGCGCCCGCGGCACGGTGTCGCTGCGCACGCTGTACATCCAGTCTCCCCACTACCTGGCGCAGTTGCCGCTTTGCTCCAGGGCCATCGCCATTTCGCCGCTGATGCGGGAACTCATCATCCGCCTGATGCGCACTCGCGGCATTCCGCACGCGGACCAAAAGGAAGGCCGCTTGCTGGACTTGCTGATAGACGAAATCGAATGGTCTAACGAGACCGCCCTGCCGCTGCCGCCGCTGGGCGACCCGCGCTTGCAGCGCGTGTGCGCGGCGATTCTGGCCAATCCCGGCGACCGCCGCGGCCTGAACGAATGGGCGGAGCTGGTCGGCGCCTCCAGCCGCACGCTGGCGCGGCTGTTCCAGCAGGAGCTGGGGGTGTCCTATCTGTACTGGCGTCAGCAGGTGTGCGCGATGTCGGCGCTGCCGCGGCTGGGCGCCGGCGAGCCGGTGACCCTGATCGCCTCCGACCTGGGCTATGAAACGCCCGGCGCCTTCTCCGCCATGTTCCGCCGCATCATGAACGCGGCGCCCAGCCAGTACTTCTCCTGAGCTCGGGCCGGCTCCCTGGCCGGCCTCTCCTCCGCCCCGCCCGTCCGCGCGCCGACGCGGTTTTGTCGCAGCGCAGCATGATTGTCCGTTTTGAAGCAGTAATTGTCCGCTTGCAAGAAGCCTGAACCAAACCGTTTCAATATGATAAATGGCTATTGAAACCGCTGTCTGGCCAGGTGACCATGTCCCATCCAAGCTATAACGCCAAACGCTACTGGCTGCTGATTCTGGCCGCCACCTTTCTGTTCGGCTCCACCTTTCCCACTTCCAAGATCGTGCTGTCGGAAATGCCGCCCCTGTGGGCCGCGGTGGCGCGCTTCACCGCCGCCGCCGCCGGCATCGTGCCCATTTTGCTGTGGCAGCGCTTCCGCTATCCGCGCGCCTTCGTCCGCCCGCGCCCCTGGGGCGTGCTGGCGCTGATCGGGCTGCTGCAGACCGCCGGCTCGATGGGCTTTCTCAATATCGGGCTGCGCAGCACCACCCCGGCCAAGGCCGCCATCCTGATGGCCTGCACTCCGCTGATCGTCGCCCTGATGTCGCGGCTGGCGCTGAAGGAAAAAATCCATCCGCTGGCCGCCGTCGGCCTGGCCCTGGCCTTCTTCGGCGTCGCCGTCTGCATAGGCTTGAACAAGCTGGACGGCTTCGGCGCCGGCGACGCGCTGGTGCTGTGCGGCGCGGCCTGCTGGGCGGCGTCCACGCTGGTGATCAAGGGCAGCCGCATCGTGATCAACGTCTGGGCGCTGACTTTCTGGCAAATGCTGGTGGGCTCGGCCTGCCTGGCGCTGCTGGCCTGGGCCGGCGGAGAAATCCCGACGCCGCCGCACAGCCAGCGGGTGCTGGCCGCCTTCCTGTGGCTGGCGCTGCCGGCCACCACCGGCGCGATGGCGCTGTGGTTCATGGCGCTGGACCTGGGCGGCGCGGTGCGCACCAGCGGTTTCCTGTTTCTGTCCCCGCTGTTCGCCACCCTGATTTCCTTCGCCGCCTTCGGCTATTCGCTGTCGCTGCATGAATTGATCGGCGGCGTGCTGATCGGCGTCGGCATTTATCTGGTGTCCAAGCGCCCGGACGCCGCCGCGCAGCCGCAAACCGCGCCCGTCGGCGACAAGATCTGAACACCGCAGCTTTTTCCTCTTTCATTCACATGAGCGTTCCCACCATGCAAAAACTCATCATCACCGCCGCCGTCAACGGCGGCATCACCAGCCGCCAGAAACATCCGGGCGTGCCGTTTTCGCCGGAAGAAATCGCCCAGGCCGCCTATGAATGCTGGAACGCCGGCGCTTCGGTGGTCCACATCCACGCCCGCAACCCGGACGGCACCCCCAGCTACGACGCGGACATCTACGGCGATATCGTCCGCCGCATCCGCGAGCGCTGCGACATCCTGATCAATCTGAGCACCTCCGGCCTCAACCTGCCGCCGCAGCTGGAGAAGAAGGAAGCCTGGAACCATCTGTCCTTCCGTCCGGACATCGCCTCCTTCAACTGCGGCTCGGTCAACCACGGCAGCAAACCCTTCATCAATCCGCCGGAGCTGGCGCGCGCGCTGGCGCTGGACATCCGCGAATACCGCGCCAAGCCGGAGATCGAGGTTTACCACCAGGGCATCATCGGCGAGGCGCTGAAGTTGCAGGAAGACGGCTATCTGAGCGGCCCGCTGTGCTTCAGCTTCGCCATGGGCATACAAGGCGGCGCGGCCGCCACTTGCAAGAACCTGCTGCATTTCGTCGAAAGCATTCCGCAGGACAGCGTGTGGTCGGCGCTGGGCATAGGCAAACACCAGCTGGCGATCAATCTGCACACCCTGCTGCTGGGCGGCCATGTGCGCACCGGCCTGGAAGACAACGTCTATTACCGCTACGGCGAACTGGCCCGCGACAACGCCCAATTGGTGGAGCGCCTGGCGCGCCTGGCCGGCGAAGTCGGCCGCGAGATCGCCTCTCCCGCCGAAGCCAAGCAGATTCTGGGCATCCACTAAGAACATGTTTACGTTCTCGCGAGCAAGAGCGAGACAAGGCGAAAACGGCTGAAGAAGCGGAGTGAGCATACGGTGCATGAGCATTCTGAAGACGGTTTCAACGCCGTATCGCCGACGCGCAGCAGATCGTAACGCCAAGCCATTCAAAGGACACACTATATGAGCACGATCGATCCCAATCCGCACAAAGAACAGGGCCTGGAAATCTACGGCGCGCCGCTGAACCAGGCCAAACTCGCCGTGGTGTTGCTGCACGGCCGCCGCCAGAGCGCCCAGGACGCCTACAAGAACGGCGAGGCCATCGGCCTGGCCGACGTCGCCTACATCCTGCCCAGCGCCAAGGACCGCACCTGGTATCCGCACAGCTTCATGGCGCCGCTGGACAGCAATCAGCCCTCGCTGGACCAGGCGCTGGATTGCGTCGCCGCCACCATAGAAGAGCTGCGCGGCTACGGCTTCGCCGACCGCCAAATCGTGCTGATGGGTTTCTCCCAGGGCGCTTGCCTGGCCGCCGAGTACATCTATCGCCGCCCCGGCCCGATAGGCGGGCTGATCGCCTTCTCCGGCGGCCTGTTCGGCCCCGACGAGGCCGCCTGGGGCGCGCCGTCCGCGGCGCTGGACTTCCCGGCCTTCTTCGGCACCAGCGACAGCGACAGCTGGATGCCGCTGGAACGCATCGAGCGCAGCGCCGACGCCTTCCGCCGCGCCGGCGCCGAGGTGGATTTCCGCGTTTACCCGGACATGCCCCACCACGTCTGCGCCGACGAGATCGACGCCGCGCGCGATCTGCTGTCCGCGCTGCTGCAACCGCAAACCAGCCTGAGCTGAAAGGAGACCGCGATGACCGACGCCTTCATCTGCGACGCCGCGCGCACCCCCATCGGCCGCTTCGGCGGCGCCCTGTCCGGCGTGCGCGCCGACGATCTGGCCGCGGCGCCGCTGCGCGCGCTGCTGGAACGCAATCCGGGCCTGGACCCGGCGGCAATCGACGAAGTGATCCTGGGCTGCGCCAATCAGGCCGGCGAGGACAACCGCAACGTGGCCCGCATGAGCCTGCTGCTGGCCGGCTATCCGGAGAGCACCCCGGGCCTGACGGTGAACCGCCTGTGCGCGTCCGGCCTGGACGCGGTGGCGCTGGCGGCGCGCGCAATCAAATCCGGCGAGGCCGAGCTGCTGATCGCCGGCGGCGTGGAGTCCATGTCGCGCGCGCCCTTCGTGATGCCGAAATCGGAAAAGGCCTTCGGCCGCGACATGCAGATCTACGACACCACCATAGGCTGGCGCTTCGTCAATCCGGCGATGGAGAAGCAATACGGCGTGGACACCATGCCGGCCACGGCGGAAAACGTGGCGCGGGAATTCGGCGTCAGCCGCCAGGATCAGGACGCCTTCGCGCTGCGCAGCCAGCAACGCTACTTCGCCGCGCTGGAAACCGGCGCCTTCGCCGAAGAGATCGTGCCGGTGGCGATTCCGCGCCGCAAGCAGGACCCACTGATCGTCAGCCGCGACGAGCACCCGCGCCAGACTTCGCTGGAGGATCTGGCCAAGCTCAAGGCGCTGTTCGGCCCGGAGTCCAGCATCACCGCCGGCAACGCCTCCGGCGTCAACGACGGCGCGGCGGCGATGATCGTCGCCTCGGCCGCGGCGGCGCAACGCCACGGCCTGCGTCCGCGCGCGCGGGTGCTGACTTCGGCCAGCTCCGGCATCGCGCCGCGCATCATGGGCGCGGGCCCGATCGAGGCCAGCCGCAAGGCGCTGCGCCAGGCCGGCCTCGGCATCGAGGACATCGACGTCATCGAACTGAACGAAGCCTTCGCCGCCCAGGCGCTGGCGGTCACCCGCGCGCTGGGCCTGCCGGACGACAGCGAACGGGTGAACCCCAAGGGCGGCGCCATCGCGCTGGGCCACCCGCTGGGGATGAGCGGCAGCCGACTGGTGTTGACCGCCGCCGCGCAATTGCAGGCCGGCGGCAAACGCTACGCGCTGTGCACCATGTGCGTGGGCGTTGGGCAGGGCGTGGCCCTGATTCTGGAACGGGTATAGGCCGGACGGGGCGGCCATCGCGGCCGCCGCCAAACCATACGAGGGGGGAAACATGCATCAACACGCCAATATCAAAAAAGCCATCCAGTTGAGCAACAGCTTCTGGGACATCACCACCCAGGCCGGCATGGCCAATATCGTCACCCGCAACCTGGGCGACGGCCGTCACGAGGCGGTGTCCAACGGCCGGCGCTTCGTCAATATGTCGTCCTATTCCTATCTGGGCCTGGACTCGCACCCGGACATCCTGCAAGCGGCGGCGGACGCGGTGCTGAACACCGGCTCGCTGAACACCTCGATTTCGCGCATCCGGGTGCAGTTCGACATCCTGCAGCAGGCGGAGGACGCGCTGGCGGAGCTGGTGGACGCGGAAACGCTGACCGTGCCGTCCTGCGCTGCCGCCGCCGCGGCCGCCCTGCCCCTGCTGGCCTCCGGCGCGCTGACCGAAAACGTGCCGCCCTTGATGGTGTTCGACAAGAATGCCCACTTCTGCCTGAACATGATGAAGCCGATCTGCGCCGACGAGGCCGAGATCCAGACCATACGCCACAATGATCTGAACGCGCTGGAAGATCTGTGCAAAACCCATGCGCGCGTGGCCTACGTCGCCGACGGGGTCTACAGCACCGGCGGCATGGCCCCGGTGCCGGAGCTGCTGGCGTTGCAGGACAAATACGGTTTGTTCCTGTTCTTCGACGAAGCCCACGGTCTGTCCACGCTGGGCCGCCACGGCCGCGGCCTGGTGCTGGAAACCATGGGCGGCATCAATGAGCGCACCTTGATCGTCACCTCGCTGAACAAGGGCTTCGGCGCGTCCGGCGGCGCCATCTTCCTGGGCCCGCGCCACGACGCGGAGCGCCGCAAGCTGGCCACCCGCTTCGGCGGCCCGGTGACCTGGTCGCAGCGCATCAACACCGCCGGCCTGGGCGCCATCATCCAGTCCGCGGCCATTCACCGCTCCGAGGAGCTGCCGCGGCTGCAACAGCGGCTGCAAGACAATATCCGCCTGTTCGACCAACACGTGGCCTCGGACAACAGCGGCGAGCCGCTGCCCATCCGCTTCGTCTCCATCGGCTCGGAGGAAAACACCATTTTCTACGCCAAGAGCTTGCTGGAAGACGGTTTCTACACCTCGCCCATCTTCTTCCCGGTAATCGCCAAGGGCCGCGCCGGCCTGCGCATCATGATCCGCGCCAATATGACGACGCAGGAGATCGAACGCTTCGCCGCCTGCCTCAATCAGCTGCGAGCCGCTCATGAATGAGAAAACCCTGAGCGTTCCGCAAACCGCGCTGGCGCAGCCGGCCGGCCGGCTGATGGCGCTGGCCTGCCTGATCGTGTTCATGGCGCAGATGGCCACCACCGTGTATCTGCCGTCGCTGCCGGCGGTGATGCGGGAGCTGGCGATGAGCCAGAGCCTGGTGGAGATGTCGATTTCCGGCTATGTGGTGGGCGCGGCCTTGCCGGTGCTGTTCTGGGGCTCGGCGGCCGACCGCTGGGGCCGGCGCGGGCCGCTGCTGATGTCGCTGGCGCTGTTCGTCGTCTGCAGCCTGTTGCTCGCCTTCGTCTCCAGCGCCGTCGAGCTGCTGGCGCTGCGGGTGGCGCAAGGCATCGCCGGCGGCGGCGCGGCCATCATCGCCCGCATCATCGTGCGCGACCACTGGCGCGGCGACGATCTGGCGCGCAAATTGTCCGTGCTCTCCATCGCCTTCATCACCGCGCTGGGCGGCGGCCAGTTCATCGGCGGCCTGATCGGCAAATACAGCCACTGGGAAGCCGGCTTCGCCTTGATGGCGGCCACCGGCGCCGCGGCGGCGCTGCTGACCATGGGCCTGCCGCTGCAAGCCGGCCGCCCGGCCGCCGCGGCCTCCGGCCCCAGCCCGTACTGGCGCATCCTGCGCCGCCCCGGCTTCCTGTGGCCGGCCTGCGCCGGCGGTCTGGGCTTCGCCACCACGGTGACTCTGCAAGAGGTCAGCCCCTTTGTGTTTCAGGAGCACTTCGGCCTGGAAGTGGCCGGCTTCGGCAACGTCGGCCTGTTGATCGGCCTGTCCTACTTCAGCGGCGCCATGGTGGTGAACCGCCTGGTGGCTCGCGTGGGCGGGCTGCGGCTGATGCGCGCCGGCGCGGCGCTGCTGGCCGCGGCCACGCTGGCCATGCTGCTGGGCTGGCACCTGGGCCTGCTGGAGCGCTTGCCCGGCCTGTGGCTGTTCATCGGCCTCTACTGCCTGACCATTTTCGGACAGGCGGTGCTGTTTCCCAACAGCATGGCCACCGCCGTCAGCGACGCCAAGGAACACGGCGCGCACGCGATGGCGCTGTGCGGCTTCCTGCAACAGGGGCTGGCCGGCATCGCCGCCACCGGCTCGGTGCTGCTGCATCACGACGGCGCCTGGACGCTGGCGGTGGCCGCCCTGGGCCTGTTGACCCTGTCCCAAGTGCTGTTCAAGGTGCGCGCGCGCGCCGCCTGAATCGAGGAAGCTTATTCATGTCCCGTATCGAATCCCGCGTTCCCGCCTCGGGCGAGGCGTTTGAACGCAATGTCGAAGCCTACCGCCAGCTGCGCGAGCGCATCGCCGCCGCCCGCGACGCCGCCGTGCAAGGCGGCGGCCCGGAGGCGCGCGCCAAACAGGCGGCCAAGGGCAAGCTGTCGCCGCGCGAGCGCCTGTCGCTGCTGCTGGACCCCGGCACGCCCTTTCTGGAGATCGGCCAACTGGCCGCCCACGAGGTTTACGACCACGCGGTGCCTTGCGCCGGCATCGTCACCGGCATCGGCATCGTCGCCGGCCACGCGGTGGCGGTGTTCGCCAACGACGCCTCGGTCAAGGGCGGCACCTATTACCCGCTGACGCTGCGCAAGCATCTGCGCACCCAGCAGATCGCCCGCGAACAAGGCCTGCCCTGCCTGTATCTGGTGGATTCCGGCGGGGTCTACCTGCCCTTGCAGGAAGAAATCTTCCCGGACGAGCAGCACTTCGGCCGCATTTTCCGCAATATCGCCGAAATGTCGGCGCTGGGCCTGCCGCAGATCTCGGCGGTGCTCGGCTCCTGCACCGCCGGCGGCGCCTACATCCCGGCGATGAGCGACGAGACCATCATCGTGCGCGGCAACGGCTCCATCTTTCTGGGCGGCCCGCAACTGGTGCGCGCCGCCACCGGGGTGATCGTGGACGCGGAAACCCTGGGCGGCGCCGACGTGCATACCCGCGACAGCGGGGTGGCCGACCACTACGCGCTCAGCGACGAGCACGCGCTGCGGCTGATGCGCGACATCGTGGCGCGGCGAGGCAGCGGCCGGCAATACGCGCCGCCGCAAGCGCCGCGGCCGCCGCGTTACGACCCGGCGGAGCTGGCCGGCATCGTCAGCGCCAACCCGCGCGAAGCGATTCCGGCGCGGGAAATCCTGGCCCGGCTGCTGGACGACTCCGCCTTCGCCGAATACCGCGCCCGTTTCGGCGCCACCATTCTGTGCGGCACCGGCCACATCGGCGGCTATCCGGTGGGCGTGCTGATCAACGACGGCGTGCTGTTCTCGGAGAGCGCGCAAAAAGCGGCCAACTTCATCGAACTGTGCGCGCAGCGCGGCATTCCGCTGCTGTTCCTGCACAATATCAACGGCTTCATGGTGGGCGCGGAATACGAGGCCGGCGGCATCGCCAAGCACGGAGCCAAGATGGTCAACGCCGCCTCCTGCGCCCGCGTGCCCAAATTCAGCATCCTGATCGGCGGCAGCTACGGCGCCGGCAATCTGGCCATGTGCGGCCGCGCCATCGGCCCGCAGTTGATGGCGATGTGGCCCAACGCCAAGACCACGGTGGTGGGCGGCGAACAGGCGGCGACGGTGCTGGCGCTGATCCGCGCCGAGCAACTGGAGAAACAGGGCAAGGCCTGGACGCCGGAAGAAGAGGAAAGCTTCAAGCGCCCGATCCGCGACGCCTACGAACGCCAGGGCCAGGCGCTGTACGTGGCCTCGCGCATGTGGGTGGACGCCATCGTCGATCCGGCCCAGACCCGCGAATGGCTGGCGCTCAGCCTGGCGCTGGCCGCCGCCGCCCCCGTCCAAGACACCCGCTTCGGCGTTTTCAGGATGTAAACACCATGTTCAAACGAATTTTGATCGCCAACCGCGGCGAGATCGCGCGCCGCATCGCCCGCAGCTGCCGGCGGCTCGGCATCGAGCATGTCGCCGTCTACTCCAGCGCCGACGCCGACGCCGCGCATCTGGAAGGCGCCGCGGAACGGCGCTGGATAGGCGAGGCCCCGGCCAGCGCCAGCTATCTGAACGGCGAGGCCATCATCGCCGCGGCGCTGGCCAGCGGCTGCGAGGCCATCCATCCCGGCTACGGCTTTCTGTCGGAAAACGCCGACTTCGCCCGCGCGGTGGCCGCGGCCGGCCTGGTCTTCATCGGCCCGGACGCCGACACCATCGCCCAGATGGGCGACAAGGCGCGCGCCCGCCAATTGATGGCGGCGGCCGGCGTGCCGGTGACGCCGGGCTCGGCCGAGGCCACCGAATCCTACGGCCTGATCCTGGAGAGCTGCGCCGAGATCGGCTATCCGGTCATTCTCAAGCCGGTGGCCGGCGGCGGCGGCAAGGGCATGCAGGTGGTGTGGGAAGAAGCCGCGCTGCGCGAGGCGGTGGACGCCGCGGTGCGCGTCGGCCGCTCCAGCTTCGGCGACGGCCGGCTGCTGGTGGAGCGCTACATCGCGCGGCCGCGCCACCTGGAAGTGCAGGTGTTCGGCGACCGCCACGGCAATGTGGTGCATCTGTTCGAGCGCGAATGCTCCTTGCAACGCCGCCACCAGAAAATCATCGAGGAGGCGCCGGCCTGCGCGATGCCGGCCGCCACCCGCGCCGCGCTGCTGGACACCGCGGTGCGCGGCGCCGCGGCCATCGGCTACCTCAACGCCGGCACTTTTGAATTCATTCTGGCGCCGGACGGCCAATTCTATTTCCTGGAGGTGAACACCCGCTTGCAGGTGGAGCACCCGGTCACCGAGGCCGTCACCGGCCTGGACCTGGTGGAATGGCAGCTGCGCGTGGCCGCCGGCGAAGCCCTGCCGCTGCGCCAAGAGGAGATCCGCGCCGACGGCCACGCCATCGAATGCCGGATTTACGCCGAAGACCCGCTGCGCGAGTTCGCGCCCATGCCGGGCAAGGCGCTGCTGGCGCGCTGGCCGCAAGCCTGCCGCGTGGACGCGGCCTTCGACGGCGACGGCGGCGAGGTGCCGGCCTTCTACGATCCGATGCTGGCCAAGCTGATCGCCCACGGCGGCAGCCGCGGCGCGGCGCTGGACGCGTTGCAGGCCGCCGTGCGCGACACCGCGCTGCCGGGCCTGAGCAGCAATCTGGGCTTCATCGACCGGCTGCTGCGCGAACCGCGGGTGCGGGCCGGCCAGCTGGACACTCATCTGGTCGACCAGCTCGCCGCCGCGCCGGAAGCCGCGCCGCAGGCCGAAGCCGTCGCTTGCGCCGCCGCCGTCGCGCTGGCCCTGGCCTGCGTCGAAACGTCTTCCCCCTGGCAGGGCGGCGTCGGCCCGCACGACCGCGCCGCGCTGGACCCGGACGCGCCCTTGGGCCGGCTGAGCTATCGCGCCGGCGCCGCGCGCTGGCAGGCGCGGCTGCTGGAGCGCTCCGGCGCCCATGCCCGCGTGGCGGTGGCGGAGCGGAGCCTGCAAGTGAGGCTGCGCCGCGACGGCGAGTTGTGGAGCGGCGAGGTGGACGGCTTGCGCTGGAACGCCCTGCCCTGCGGCGACGATATCGAGCTGACGGTGGGCGGCCATAGGCTGCGCTTGCAGGCGGAGCAGCCGGAAACGGCCGAGGCGGACGCCGACGCCGGCCAACGGGTGGCCTCGCCGATGCCGGGCACGGTGGTGGCGCTGCCGGTGGCCGTCGAGCAGCGGGTGGAAGCCAATCAGGTGCTGGCCGTCGTCGAAGCGATGAAGATGGAAAACCGGATCTACGCGCCGCGCGCCGGCGTGGTCAGCGCGCTGCACTGCCGGGTGGGCGACATCGTCGCCGCCGACCAATTGCTGGTCAGCGTCGCGGCCGACGAGGTCTGAGCATTCGTCCGCCCAGCCATGAAAAAAGCGCGGGCCACGGCCCGCGCTTTGTCTTGGCTTGCTTGCGTTCAGGACTGAGCGGACGCGCTCAGCCCGGCCAGCTGCTGGCGTTCCGGCTGCCGGAAATCCACCGCCATCATCACCGACAGCGCGGTGATGGTGATGATGGAGAAGAAGAACACCTGACGCGCCCAGACGCGGTCGTCGGTGCTGCTCTTGTAGCCGGACAAGGCCATCTTCAGCCACCACAGGCTAGTGGCCCCGGCCACCGCCAGATAGCCGTAGCCGGCGTAGCCGCCGAAGGCCAGCATCGCGGTGGCGGCGCCGAAGGCCAGGATGTAGAGCACGATCTGGCGCTTGGCGCTGGAAATGCCCTTGACCACCGGCAGCACCGGAATCCCCGCCGCCTGGTAGTCCTGGAAGCGGAAGATGGCGATGGCGTAGGAATGCGGCATCTGCCACAGACAGAACATCAGCAGCAGGATGGCCGCGCCGGCGTCGAAACGGCCGGTGACCGCGCAGTAGCCGGCCACCGGCGGCACCGCGCCGGACAAGCTGCCCACCAGGGTGCCGTACACCGAATGGCGCTTCATATAGAGGCTGTACACCCCCACATAGATGACGAAGCCGAACAGCACGCAGCCGAAGGCCAGCGGATTGGTCCAACGCCACAGCGCGTAGAAGCCGGCCAGCCCCAGCAGCAGGCCGTGAGCCAGCGCCGCCCGGGTGCTCATCGCGCCGGTGACCAGCACCCGCTTGCGGGTGCGGGCCATCTTGGCGTCGATGTCCTGGTCTATGCAGTTGTTGATCGCGCAGCCGGACGCCACCACCAGCGAGAGGCCGGCCAGCGTGGCCAGCAGCAAGCCCCAGTCAACCCGGCCCTGGGCCGCCAGCAGGAAACCGCCGACGGCCGAGATCAGGTTGCCGAAGATGATGCCCGGCTTGGTCACCTGCAGATAACGCTTGAATTTCAAGACGATCTCTCTCAAGCCCGCCTCAACGCATCATCAGCGCGTCGGCGGTGTAGATGATCCAGATCGACAGCCCGACCAGCAGCACGATCACCATGCCGGTGAACAGGAAGGACATGGTGTTGAGCTTGCCCTCCTTGCTGAAGTCCAGGTGCAGGAAATACTTCAGGTGCACCACGATCTGCACCACCGCCAGCGCGAAGATGCCTATCGCCGTCGCCTGCGGCGTGAAGGCGCCGCCCATCACCATCCAGAACGGGATGGCGGTGAGCACCACCGACAGCAGGAAGCCGATCAGATAGCTTTTCACGCTGCCGTGCGCGGCGTGTTGATGTGCCTGGCTCATCCCATGGCTCCTTTCAGGTAGACGACGGTGAACACGCAGATCCACACGATGTCGAGGAAGTGCCAGAACAGCGACAGGCAGTTCAGGCGCGTCATCGCGCGGCCGGTCAGGCCGGTCTTGGCCACTTCCATCATCATCACCGCCATCCAGATCAGGCCGGCGGTCACATGCAGGCCGTGCAGGCCCACCAGGCCGAAGAAGGCCGACAGGAAGGCGCTGACCTGCGGACCGTGGCCCTCGGAGATCAGATGGTGGAACTCGTTGATTTCCAGGCCGATGAAGGCCGCGCCGAACAGGAAGGTCATGCCCAGCCAGCCCAGCACCGCGGATTTGTTGCCCTTCTGACCGGCTATCATCGCGAAGCCGTAGGTGATGGAGGACAGCAGCAGCGCCGCGGTCTCCACCAGCACGTATTGCAGATCGAAGATCTCCTTGCCGGACACGCCTTCCGCCACGTTGCGGAACAGCACGGCGTAAGCCGCGAACGCGCTGGCGAACAGGATGCAGTCGGTCATCAGGTAGAACCAGAAGCCCAGCACGGTTTGCGAACCGCTGTCGTGGTGCCCGTGGTCCTCATGCGCTTCGTGCGCGTCTTTTACATAAGTCGTCATGTCGGATTCAGCCCCTTACGCGGTGGTGGTCGGACGCGCAGCCTTGTGCGGCTTGGCCGTGTCGCGCTCGGTGTAGTTGTCCACGTCGATGCCCAGCTTCTCGAAGCGCTCGCGCTCGATGGCTTCCACTTCCTCCGGCTGCACGTAGTAGTCCAGATCGTTGTCGTAGGCGCGCGCCAGCATGCAGCCGACGATGCCCACCAGGCCGACGATGGCCAGCCACCAGATATGCCAGATCAGGGCGAAGCCCAGCACTGTGGTGAAGCCGCCGATGTAAACGCCCATCGCAGTGTTCTTCGGCATGTGGATGGGTTCATAGGACTTGGGCACCGCGTAGGCCACGCCCTTTTCCTTCATGTCGGTGAAGGCGTCGATGTCGTGCACCACCGGCAGCTTGGCGAAGTTGTAGAACGGCGCCGGCGACGAGGTGGACCACTCCAGGGTATGGCCGTTCCACGGGTCGCCGCTGACGTCGGCCAGCTTCTTGCGGTCGCGGATGCTGACCACGATCTGCAGCAGTTGGCAGGCGATGCCGCAGGCGATCAACAGTGCGCCGAACAGCGCCAGGTACAGCCACGGCTCCCATTCCGGGTTGGTGGTGTAGTTCAGGCGGCGGGTCATGCCGAGGAAGCCCAGCACGTACAGCGGCATGAAGGCGAACATGAAACCGATCTGCCAGAACCAGAACGAGGCCTTGCCCAGTTTCGGATTCAGCTTGAAGCCGAACACTTTCGGGAACCAGAAGGTCACGCCGGCCAGGTAGCCGAACACCGCGCCGCCGATGATGGTGTTGTGGAAGTGGGCGATCAGGAACAGGCTGTTGTGCAGCACGAAGTCCGCGCCCGGCACCGCCATCAGCACGCCGGTCATGCCGCCGATGGAGAAGGTGACCATGAAGCCCAGCGTCCACAGGATGGGGGTTTCAAAGCGCAGGCGGCCGCGGTAGATGGTGAACAGCCAGTTGAACAGCTTCACCCCGGTCGGGATGGAGATGATCATGGTCGCGATGCCGAAGAAGGCGTTGACGCTGGCGCCGGAACCCATGGTGAAGAAGTGATGCAGCCACACCATGAAGCCCAGGATGGAGATCGCGCCGCTGGCGTAGATCATCGACTTGTGGCCGAACAGGCGCTTGCCGGTGAAGGTGGACACCACCTCGGAGAAAATGCCGAAGGCGGGCAGCACCAGGATGTAGACCTCGGGATGGCCCCAGGCCCAGAACAGGTTCAGATACATCATCGCGTTGCCGCCGGCTTCCGCGGTGAAGAAATGGAAGTCCAGGTAGCGGTCCAGGCTCAGCATCGCCAGCGCGCCGGTCAGGATGGGGAAGGAGCTGGCGATCAGCACATTGGCCCAGGTGCAGGTCCAGGTGAAGATGGGCATGTCCATCAGCTTCATGCCGGGCGCGCGCATCTTGATCACGGTGACCAGGAAGTTGATCGCCGTCAGCGTCGTCCCTATCCCTGATATCTGCAAGGCCCAGGTGTAATAATCCACCCCCACGTCCGGACTGAAGGCGATGCCGGCCAATGGCGGATAAGCCACCCAGCCGGTGCGGGCGAAGTTGCCGACGCCCAGCGACAGGTTGACCAGGATCACCGCGGCCACCAGCAGCCAGAAGCTCAGCGAGTTCAGGAAGGGGAAGGCCACGTCGCGCGCGCCGATCTGCAGCGGCACCACGATGTTCATCAGGCCGGTCATGAAGGGCATGGCCATGAAGATGATCATGATCACGCCGTGGGCGGTGAAGATCTGATCGTAGTGATCGGGCGGCAGCACGCCGTGGCTGCCGCCGGTGGCGATGGCCAGTTGCGCGCGCATCATCAGCGCGTCGGCGAAGCCGCGCAGCAGCATGATCATGGCGACGATGATGTACATCACGCCTATCTTCTTGTGGTCGACCGAGGTCAGCCACTCATGCCACAGATAACCCCATTTGCCCATCTTGGAGATCAGGGCCACCAGCATCAGCCCGATCAGGCCGGCGCCGCCCAGCGCGCCCATCACGATGGGTTCGTGGAAAGGGATGGCGTCCAGCGTCAGTTTGCCTAACAGCATGTCTTGATTACTCCTTCACCGTCAGCGGTTCGCACAGGCTCTTGGCCAGCGCGGCCAGCTTGACGTCGGCCTCGGTGGCGGCCAGCGAGGTGCGGCCGGTCATGTATTTGTGCAGCACGCCCTGGAACAGATAGGGGGTGACGGCGCCGTAATAGGCCACCGGATTCTTTTCGCTAGGCAGCACCAGGCCGCGGTAGCCGTTCACGTCCAGCGTCTTGCCGGAAGCCTTGACCTTGGCCACCCAGGCGTCGAACTCGGCCGGCGTCTTGGTGGCGACGGCGTTGAACTTCATGCCGGAGAAGCCGGCGCCGCTGTAGTTGGCGGAGAAGCCCTTGTACACGCCCGGCTCGTGCGCCAGCAGATGCAACTGGGTCTGCATGCCGGCCATCGCGTAAATCTGGCCGCCCAGTTGCGGGATGAAGAAGGAGTTCATCGCCGCGTCGGAAGTGATCTTGAAATTCACCGGCACATTGCTGGGGAAGGCCAGCTCGTTGATCGTGGCGATCTGCTGCTCCGGGTAGATGAACAACCATTTCCAGTTCAACGCCACCACCTGCACCTCGATCGGCTTCTGATCCGAATCCAGCGGGCGGTACGGGTCCAGCTTGTGGGTGGTTTCCCAGGTCAGCACGGCGAGGAAGGCGATGATGATGCAGGGAATCAGCCAGACCACCAGCTCGATCTTGGTCGAGTGCGACCATTTCGGCTCGTAGACGGCGTCCTTGTTGCTGGCGCGGTATTTCCAGGCGAAGAAGAAGGTCATCAGGATCACCGGGATGACCACCAGCAGCATCAGCGCGGTTGCCGTGATGATCAGGGACTTCTGCTCCGCCGCCACCGGGCCCTTGGGGTCAAGGATTCCGCCTTGACACCCGGCGAGCAGCAACGCCGAAGCAACAGCAAGTCCCCGCCACAGGCGTGAGGGTCTTTGGTTTCTCATCATTTACGACTTTACGGGTTGAACATTCTTGTTTTCCCGCCCGGGCGCGAACGGCTGCGCGCCATCGGCCCCGGCGACGGTAATCCAGGCCCGGCTCCAGGCCGGGCGGCAACGGCAAGGCCTTGCGCGGCCAACGACCAAGCAAATGCCAATGTCATAGCAAAAAGCAATGCGGAACTCGCAGCGCGAGCTGATCAAAATCGAAAAGTCGGCATGATCAATCGACAGGGGCGACGCGAATCGCCCCGAGTGGATGACGCGACAGGAGAGCGGCGACAGCCGGCCTTCCCCTGCTGGGACATCACAACGCTGACAGCCGGCGAACCCTCGGGCGGAGACGCGTCTTCCGGCGGGCAAGCAAGCCCAGGACGGCGCAGAAAGCGGCGGGAGCATCCCGGTTGTGAAGCCAGGCGGCGCTATTAAAAACAGTTCGCCCCCAACTTTCAAGGGCAAATTTGATCCAGATTAATGGCCAGCCGCAGGCTAAAACCAGGGAGCTTGTTACAGATCAATGACGAAAACATCGCCCAAGCGCCGACATGGCGTGATCTAGAACGAAAGCATGAAGTAAATACTCGAACCTATATACAGTTTCAAACTGTTACAAAAAAGCTGGAACTCCACCCCTTGCAGTGCACAAAAACAACGTTATTCAACACAAATCGCAACATAACCATAAACCAAACAATATTGATTGACAGCCGTGCAAAACCTTATCCGGCGCGGCTCAGACCTCAGGCAGGCATGACAGCGCATTGCGCAGGAACTGCTCGAAGCTGCGGCTCTCCACCAGCCGGGCGCCGGCGCGCTGACGCATGAAGGAGACGAACAGCTCGTAGATCGCCATCGCCTCCTCGTACTCGGTCTTGCTGATCGCCAGCAGGAAGATCACCCGCGCCGCCCCGCCCTCGCCCCAGGCGACGCCGTGCGGCGCGATGATGGTGCACACCGTGGTCTTGCGCGCCAGCAGGCCCAGCGAGTGCGGCAAGGCGATGCCGTCGCCCAGCATGGTGCTGAGGATGTCCTCGCGTTCGCGCACCGAGGGCAGGAAATCGGCGTCGACATAGCCCTCCTCGCGCAACTGCCCGCAGACGCGCTCGAACAGCGCCTGCTGGCTCAGCCCGGGCTCCGCCACCCAGAAATGCTGGGCGGAAAAATAGCGCTCCAGCATATAGGGCCGGGTGCGGTCCACCGCCACCAGCCGCGCCAACTGTTCCAGCTGGTAATCCGATGGAAACGGCGACAGCAAGGCCACCGGCTTGCGCTTGTCCTCCAGCCGCACCGTGGACACCACGAAATCGGCGCTCACATGTTCCAGCGCCTCGTATTCCTGACAGGACAAGGCGGCGCACACTTCCAGCTGCGGAAAACGGCGGCGCAGCACCGCCTCCAGCGTGCGCAGCGTGGCGTTGCCGCCGTCGCACACCAGCAGGGCCTGCGGCCGGCGCAGATAGCCGATCTGATAATGACGCTCCAGCCCCACGCCGATGTGCAGCACCAGATAGCCGATCTCGTTCTCCGAGATCCGGTACGGCGAGTGCTTGGCCCAGCTGGACACCGCCGCCAGCGTGAAATCGTAGGCCAGCGCGTAATGCTGCTTGATGTCAGCCAGCACCGGATTGGGCAGCGTGATCTGGTAGCGCACCCGGGTGATCATGGTTTTGACGTGGGTGACCAGATCCTCGCGCAATTGCCGGTCGGCGCGCAGATCGTAGCGGTAATGGCGGTTGATGTAGTCGAGGATGTAGCGAACCAGCGCGTCGGCGTCGTCGGCGTTGATCGCGCTGGGCAGCATGCCGCTCAGGCTGCGCGCGGCGATGTTGACGCGGAGGAAGGCCCGCTCGGCGGCGGCGATCTCCACCCCGCTCATGCGCCGCAGCAGGTCGACGATGTGCGCCGCGGCCTGGTCCACCGCCGGCAGCGTCTCCTCGCAGCGGAAGTCCTGCAGCGGAAAGCCGTCGACGATGCGCTTGGCCGCCACCGCGCAATAAAAGCTCAGGAACTGGGCGCCGTCGTCGCTGAGGCGGACGCCGGCGCGGCTCAAGCAGCCGGGCAGGCCGGCGCGCACCGTCGCCAGCGCGTCGGCCAGCACCGGATCCGCGCTCAATAGCGGGTGGTCCGGCCGTTCCGCGGCCAGCTGCGCCAATAGATCGCTGAGGCAGACGCGGATGGAGGATTCCGCGCCCAGCAGCTTCATGCCGTAATGCGGCTTGGCCTCTATGCTCAGGCCGTAGCCGGCCAGGCGCTCGCGCACCTCGGCCATGTCGGCCTGCAAGGTGGCGCGGCTGACGCACCAGGCGTCGGCCAGGTCCTGCAGCTTCAAGGCGTAGGCGGAGCCGAGGAACTGCGCCAGCAGATAATGCACCCGCTCGCCGGCCTGGCGCGGAATGGCGCGGCCGGAACCGGCCTGCGGCCGCACCTGCTGGAGGCGCTCCGGGTCGTCGGCCTGCAGCCGGTAGCCCTCGCCGCGCTTGAGCACGAAACGCGCGCCGTGCTCGGCAAGGATGGCGTTGAGCGCGTCGATGTCGTTGCGCACGGTGCGGGTGGACACCGCCAGCCGGCGCGCCAGTTCTTCCTGCGGCAGCGCTTCCGCCTGCAGCGCGGCAAAGGCCTGGGCCAGCCGTTGATAGGGGAATTTGACCATGAGCCTCCTTCTTTGAACCCACCCGCGCCCGGCCTCCCCGGGCGCGGCTACAACAAGGCTTTCACCATCGACAACAGCCGCTCGACGTCGCCGGGCCGGGTTTCGCCGTTCGCGTCGATGATGGAACTGTACACATGCGGAATCACCTTGGACACGCTGGCCTCAAGCGCCAGGCGGACGATCTCGCCGAAATTCTCCAGCGTGATGCCGCCGGTGGGCTCCAGCCAGAAATCATGGCGCGCGCAGGCTTCCGCCACCGCCAGGTATTCGTCGCGGCAATCCAGCCCGCCCATAGGAAAGTACTTGATCGAGCTGCCGCCCATATCCTTGAGCATGGCGATGGCGGTGTCCACCGGCGCGGCGCAGACTGGCGCGCCGGCGCTGAGCGGGCCGGTGGAAATCCTGACCAGGCCGGGAATGCCGCTGGGCGACACCAGGCCGTTGACCACGGTCCGCGCCTGGCCCAGCAGCGCGCGGCTGGCGCCTACGCCGGTGAACACCTGATTGACGTGCTGCGGCTGCACCTGGCCGACGATGGCGCTGACCATGTCGGACTGGCGCGGGTCGCCAGCGCCCAGGCCCACCGACAAGGCGTTGTCTATCAGCGCAGCGTACTCGCGCATGTCCGCCACCGCGCTGTCCACATCGGCGTAGTTTTTCGACAGCACGCCCACCAGCACATGGCCTTCCGCCGCCTGATGAATCTGACGGGCATTGTGCTTGCTTCCGGCCAGCACATTCAAGCACACGCGATCTTGATAAAAATTGGGTTCCAGTTTCATGCTTGCTCTCCCTTCAGCAGGCGGCGGATGCGCTCGCCTATCTGTTCCAGCTGGGCCGCGTCCACGCTGCGCGCGTCCACCTCCAGCCGGCCTTCGTTGGCCCGGTACTCCCGGAAATAAATGGCGATGTCGCCCTGTTTCAGCGCGGCCGCGGCGGCCACCGCGCTGACGCCGGTGGCGCCGGCGTCGAAAGCGATCTCGGCGCGGGCGATGTCGCGGCCGGCCGCGTCCCAGACCAGGCGCGCGCTGACGCCGGCCAGCTGGTTCAGACCGGCGATGAAGGGCCGCAACCGCTCCGCCATCGCCGCCCCGCTTTCCTTGTCCTGCTTCAGATAGCGTTCGATCGCGCAAGTCAGGCCCAGAATGCCCTCCTTGCCCACCTTCATCGCCCGGCCTATGCCCTGGCTTTGCAGCTTGACCCATTCCACGTATTGGCGACGGCCCAGCACCAGGCCGCTGGTCGGCCCCTCGATCGCCTTCGCGCCGCTGTAGATCACCAGGTCCGCGCCCAAGCGGTAATAGGCGCGCAAGTCCTCCTCCGCCGCCGCGTCGACGATCAGCGGCAGATTCCGACGACGCGCCACCTCGGCGGCCTCGGCCACGCCGAGCACGCTTTTCTGCAAGGCGTGGTGCGACTTGATATAGAGGATGGCGGCGGCGGCGGGGCCAAGCGCGGCCTCCAGCTGCGCGGCCGAGCACTCATTGCCCCAGCCGGCCTCCACCACCTGGCCGCCGCCCAAAGCCACCATGGTGCCGACCGGCGCGCCGAAATTGACGTTGTGCCCCTTGGGCAGCACGATTTCGCGCGGGCCGTTGACCGGCACGGCGTGCAAGTTCACCAGCAGGCGCGGATCGTCGCGGACGATGACCGCGGCCACCGACTGGGCGATGCCCGCAGCGGCGCAGGACACCACCGTCGCGGCCTCCACCTCCAGCAGCCGGGCGATGTAGTCGCCGGTCTTGTCGACCAGATCCTTCATTTCGAAGTAGCCGCCCAGGCCCTGCGCCACCGCCGCCGTCACTTCCGGCGCCGGCGTGGACACGCCCAGCATGGTCATGCGGCCGGAGGCGTTGATCACCGGCTTCAACTGGTACTGCTCATAGATCGAAGACATGGCAAGCCTTTCCTTGTTCGGTGGGCAGCAAGACGCCGCCCGCCACCGCCGCCAGCGGCGTCAGATGACTCACGCAAGTCAGCCTGTCGCCGTCGCTGTCGCTCAATGGCCGCGGCGCGGTTTCGATGTCGAAAATGGTCAGATCGGCGTCCGCGCCCACTTCCAGCCGGCCTTTGCCGCTGAGCCGCAGCGCCTCGGCCGGACGCCGGGTCACGCAGTCCAGCACCCGGGTGAGCGGCATGCCCAGGCTTAGGAATTTGGACATCACCGCCGCCAGGCCGAACACCGGCCCGCTGACGCGGTTGCGGCAATAGATGTCCGAGCTGATGGTGTCCGGGTACACGCCCAGCGCCATCGCCTCGCGCGCCACGCGGAAACTGAAGCTGGCGCTGCCGTGGCCGACGTCCAGCAGCACGCCGCGCTCGATCGCGGCCCGCACCGAGGCGCGCAGCGCGCCGGCGGCGTCCAGGATGCGGTTGGGCTTGCCGTTGAAGCAGTGGGTGACGATGTCGCCCGGTTCCAGCCATTCGGCGATCTCGTCCAGCGACGGCGGGGTGTTGCCGATGTGCACCATCAAGGGCAGCGGCCCGAAGCGGCGCTGGATCTCCTTGGCCCGCGCCAGCGGCGCGACGCCGTTGGCGCCGACCACGCTGCCGCTGAGCCGCGCCTTGATGCCGACGATGAAATCGCGATGCGCGCGGATGGCCGCGCCGGCCAGCGTCACGTCGACGTCGTCGAGATTGGCCAGCTCGTGCTGGGTGGCGAGGCCGATGCGCGAGATGTTCAACAGCGCGCGCACATCGGTGCGGCAGCCGCCGGCCAGCTCGCGGAAGGCGGCGACCTCGTCGGCGCCTACGCTGCCGGCGTCCACCACCGTGGTGACGCCGCCGGCCACGCCCACCTGGTCCGGCTCGTCGTGATAAATCGGCGAGGCCGGGTTGCAATGCACATGGCCGTCTATCCAGCCGGCGCTGAGCCGCCAGCGGCCGCCCAGGCTCACCGTGCGCTGGGCCGGGCCGTCCAGCCGCCCCAGCCCGACGATCTTGCCGTGGCGGACGGCGATGTCCAGCACCGAGCCGTCGGCCAGCAAGGCGCCCTTGATCAGCAAATCATCCATTAGCGCCTCCTCAGGCAATCGCCACCGGGAACAGCGTGCCCAGCAGCATCGCGCCGAGAATGGCGCCGCCGGTGATGGGCTTGCCCCACAGATAGAAGGCCAGCGCGCCCAGCAGCGAGCCGACGCCGATGGGAATCGACGCCGCCATCGCCGACAGGATGATCAGCGGGCCGAGAAAGCGGCCGGAAGAATTGCCGGCGCCCATCATCACGTCGGCGCCGTAAGTGGAATTGCCCTGATTGATGGTGAACTTGCGCGCGAAGACGATCACCGCGCCGATCAGCATGCCTATCGCCAGGCCGGTGGCCAGCGCCGCGCCGAAGTTTTCCACCGGAAACAGAATGCCGGCGCCGAGGAACATCGCCGGAATGCCGAGGCCGACGCCGGTCATGATGGCGCCGCCTATGTCCAGGATGCCCACCAGCGAGCCCTCTATCACCCGGGCGAACAGGAAGCTGGCGCCAAAGGCCGCCACCGCGCCGTAAACGCCGGAATCCATGCCGGCGCGCAGCATCGACACGAAAGCCACCTCGTTGAAGGCGCCGATGCCGTAAACGTAATACATATGAGTGCCGGCGAACACGCCGGCGGACAGCAGCCCCACCAGCAAGGGAAAAGACCAGTCCGCCAGCCAGAAATCGCCGGCTTGTGCTTGTTCAGTCATCATTTTCTCCTTCAGCCTCAAGCGCCGCGCACGGCGGCGTGCAACAGTTCCAGCCAGGACGGCGCGTTCAAGTGGAAGCTGTTCAGCAGTTTCAGATCAAAGCCGCGGAAGAAGGCGCTGAGGGCGAACAAGGCCGCGATGGCCGCCATCATCAGCTTGGTGACCTTGTTCCAGCCGCCCTCGTCCACGCCCTTGCCGATCAGGATGCCCAGCACCAGGCCCGGCACCGCGTTGCCCATGATCAGCTGGGCCAGGCCGCCGAACACCGTGCCCCACAAACCGGAGCGCCGGCCGGCCTCAATCGCCGCCAGCCAGAAAATCACCGGCATCACGGTGTTGACCAGCAGATTGGCCGCCGGCACCAAGACCTTGACCGCGGTGATTTGCAGCGAAGCCGGCACCGCCGAAGCGGTGGTGTTCAGGAAGGCCACCAGCAGCATGCCTATCACCCCGCACACCAGCGCCATCTTGCGCGGGTTGTGCAGGGTCTCCGCCACATTGCGGTTGCGCGCCAGCAGCGCCGCCGCGCCCCAATGCGGAATCACCCGGTGGTCGATGTCCTGGGTGAAGGCGCCGGCCGCCACCGACGAGGCCCAGGCGTTGAAGAAAAAGCCCAGGCCGAAGGAAAAATGCGAGGCCGGGTCGCCCTCGCAGGAATTGAGCTCGCCCAGGGTGCGGAAGGCGCCCATGCCCTGGGACGTCGGCGCGTGGAACATGCGGGCCGCGCCGGCGCCCACCGCGACGCCGACCAGGCCGCCGATCAACAGCGACTTGAGAAGAATGATCAGAAGCATGGCTTCCTCCTCGGGTATGAAACGGCAAGCGACGCCTAAACTTGGCGCATGGCGAAGGGCACGGCCTCGATGTCCAGCGCGGTCACGCTGACCGCCACCTCCAGCGTGACGGCGTAGCTGCGCCGGTCCCGCGGCAGGAAGAAGAACAGAAAGCGCTCGCGGCGGCGCAACTCCTCCGCCGCGACCACCGTCACCTGCAAGGGCTCGATGCGCAGCAGCACCTGATGGCCGGCCGCCATCACCGCGCGCTGAACGCCGGACAAGGCGTCGGCGCAAGCCTGCGCCTTGCTGTCGCCGCGGCCGCTGACCGTCACGCTGGATTCGAAGCGTGTTTGCATCGCTCAGCCGCCGTATTTCTTCTGATAGGCCGCCACCAGCCGCTGCCCCAGCTCTTCCTTGTCCATGAAGCCGAAACCGAGCACGGTGTAGCCCTCCTCGATCGCGGTCACGCCCTCCTCTACCGAACGCATGCCGTACTTGGCCTTGTAGCCGTACTTGGTCTGCGCGGTGATGGCGCCGGCGCCGCCGCTGCCGCAGAAGGAAATGCCCAACTGCGCGCCTTCCGCCTGCATCACATCGCCCAGCTTCATGTCCGCGGCCATGCCGGGAACCACCACCGCGCGCGCGCCGGCGGCCTCCACGCCCGCGCCCACTTTCTGTCCCTTGCCCAGGCGGTCGCCAATCACTACGGTTATCTGCGTCATTGCTTCTCTCCTCTATTTATCGATGCGCGACGGACTTCAGGCCTTGTTCTTGGCCATCTCGAAATGAATGGACAGCAAGAGCGCCTCTTCTTCCGGCAGATTGCCGAACAGGGCCACCACCGCGTCGGACAAACGCCGCGTGGTGTCCGAGATCTCGTCGAACAGGCTCTTGTCGAAATCCGGCAGGCCCTCGCCGCTCAAGGAGCGGCGCGCCATCGCCAGCACGTGGGAGTCCAGCTTCTGCTGCTGAACCTCGGTCAAATACTTGCCGGCCGCGTCCAGCAAGGCGGGAACCTGGCCCAGCACCTGGTCCGCCAGGCGGCGGACGGCGGCCTGGTCAACGGCGAGGGGACGGACTTGATCGTTCATGGGAATGTCCTTTGCGAAACGGTTGGCGATGCAGGGAAACTGTAATCAAGGCGCCGGCAACTGTGGACCGGTGGATTTTCCGCTTTGAAACGGAAATCGCCTGCGCGCAGCGCTCCGCCCGAGCGGTCCTGACCGTGCTTGCAGTTGAAGCGCGCGGCGGCTCGGGCGATACTTCGCGGATTGACCACTGAATAGATGGATGCAAGGCATGACTCACCGCATCGTGTTTGTAGAAGACGACGCCGACCTGGCCGAGCTGATCAGCGACTTCCTGTCCCGCCATGAGATGGATGTGGTGGTGGAGCCGCGCGGCGACGCCGCGCTGGACACCATCGCCCGCGAAGCGCCGGACCTGGTGCTGCTGGACATCATGCTGCCCGGCAAGGACGGCCTGTCCATCTGCCGCGAGCTGCGCCCCAAGTTTGACGGCCCCATCATCATGCTGACCTCGCTGGACAGCGATATGAACCAGATCCTGGGCCTGGAGCTGGGCGCCAACGACTACATTCTGAAAACCACGCCGCCCTCGGTGCTGGTGGCGCGGCTGCGCGCCCAATTGCGCAATCTGCGGCCCGCTCCGGCCGGCGCCGACGCCGCCGCGCCCAAGCCCGGCACGCGCAAAGTGGTGTTCGGCCAACTGGCGATTGACCCGATCAGCCGCGACGTGACGCTGGCCAATGAGAAGATTCCGCTGTCCACCTCGGACTTCGACCTGCTGTGGCTGCTGGCCAGCCACGCCGGAGAGACCCTGAACCGCGACATCCTGCTCAAGGAGATGCGCGGCGTCAGCTACGACGGCCTGGACCGCAGCATAGACGTGGCCATCTCGCGGCTGCGCAAAAAGCTGGGCGACAACCCCAGCGAGCCGTTCCGCATCAAGACGGTGCGCAACCGCGGCTATCTGTTCTCCTTGTCCGGCTGGGAGTAAGCGCGCATGCGCCGATTGTTCATCCAGTTCTACCTGCTGCTGATGACCTGTTTCCTGGTGGCGGTGGTCTTGGTCGGCGCGGTCTACAAACAGGCGGTGGACGATGTGGGCGAGCGCTATCTGTCCGACCTGCTGCGCACCACGCTGTCGCTGATCGAGGCCGACTTGCGCGGCGTGCCGGAAGACCGCTGGAGCGAGACGCTGGCCAATTCCGACCACGGCTTCACCTTCCGCGTCAAAGTGGAGAAGATGAGCAGCTACCTGCTGGACGACGAGTCCAAGCAGGCGCTGGACCGCGGCGAAATCGTGATGCTGGAAGACAAATACGTGTTCCTGCAAAAGCTGGAGGACAGCAATTACCTGCTGGTGGCCGGCCCGCTGCGCTATCTGTTCTTCCTGCATCAGCTCAAATGGTTCGACTACGCGCTGCTGGGCTTCATCGGCCTGTCGCTGGCGATTCCGGTCTTCCTGTGGATGCGCCCGCACTGGCGCGACCTGGTGGCGCTGGAACAGACCGCCGGCAAGCTGGCCAGCGGCAATCTGTCCGCCCGCGTCGACCTGCCGCCGCGCTCCGGCGTCAGCCAGCTGGGGGTCGCCTTCAACCACATGGCCGACAATATCGCCGCGCTGATCAACAGCAAGAAAACGCTGACCAACGCCGTGGCCCACGAGCTGCGCACGCCGCTGGCGCGGCTGCGCTACCGGATGGCGCTGCTGGAAGGCGACGAGAGCAGCCCGGAGCGGCAAGCGATAGAACGCGACCTGTCCGCCATCGACAAGCTGGTGGAAGAGTTGCTGCTGCACGCGCGGCTGGACCGGCCGGAAGCGCCGCTGAAGCTCAGCAGCTTCGACGCCATTCCCTGGGCCAAGGACCGCATCGCCGGCCAGGCCGCGCTGACGCAGGACATTCAATGGCTGGAACCGGCCGGCGCCAGCCTGGCCATCACCGCCGACGAGCACCTGCTGACCCGGGTGCTGGACAACTTCCTGTCCAACGCCCGCCGCCACGCCAACCGCCTGGTGCAAACCAGCATCATCGTCGAACAGCGCCACTGCATCATCATGGTGGACGACGACGGCCCCGGCATTCCCGAACAGGACCGCAGCCGGGTGTTCGACGCCTTCGTGCGGCTGGACGAAAGCCGCGGCCGCAAGACCGGCGGCCACGGCCTGGGCCTGGCCATCGTCGCCGGCATCGCCCGCGCCCACCGCGGCGAAGTCAAAGTGGAAAGCTCGCCGCTGGGCGGCGCGCGCTTCCTGTTCCGCTGGCCGATCTGAAACGCGCCATCATCGCGTCTGTACATTCCGTAACATTGGGATACACAGAGGGCATAGACTCAGCCCCTTGTCATGGTTAGCATTTCGGCCTGAAAAGGACTACGTGTCCACTTTCATACCAATCCAAGAAACTTAGGAGTTTCATAAATGAAAAAGCTGGCTCTGCTTGCTCTGACCGCTGCTTTCAGCCTGGTGTCCGTTAACGGCTTCGCCGCTGAAAAAGCTGCTGCTTCCGCCCCGGTTGCTATCCACAAGGCTAAGAAAGCCGAGAAAAAAGTAGCGAAGAAAGAAGCTTCCGCTGCTCAAAAAGCTCAGGCCGCCAAAGCCGAAGCTTCCGCTCCGAAGGCTAAAAAAGCCAAGAAGCACGTAGCTAAGAAAGAAGCTTCCGCCGCTCAG
>NZ_LDUR01000030.1:0-61096 GCF_001043705.1 Chromobacterium sp. LK11 | reverse complement strand
ACCTGTTTACGATCTGCTGCGCGTTGGCGATACGGCGTTGAAAACGCCTTCGAAATGCTCATGTACCGTGTGTACATTCCGCTTTCTCAGCCGTTTTCGCCTTGTCTCGCCTTAGCTCGCGAGATCGTAAACACGTTCTGAGAAGTGAGAAGCCCGGCTTTGCCGGGCTTTTTCCATTGTTAAGCTACGCCGATACTGCCATGCGTCACAAACCCCGGCCGTTGAATCAGGCGCTGATAATAGGCGTGCGCATGCGACAGCTCCGGCTTGTCGAAAGGCGTCAGCTGCCAGCGGTGGATGGACAGGCCGAGCACGATGTCGGCCAGGGTGAAATCGTCGCCGCAGATATAGGGCGTATCCTGCGCAGCCAGTTGGCGGTCCAGAATGGCCATATAGTGGCCCCACTGTTGAATGCTGGCCTGGATCAGCGCCGGGTCCTGATGTTCCGGGCTGTGGCGGCTGAGGCCGTGGAAGGCGTAGCCCCAGGAGCTGTTCAGCTCGGTGGCCTGCCAGTCCATCCATTTTTCCACCTGGGCGCGGCTGCGCGGATCGGTGGGCAGCAAGTGGCTGGCCCGGCGCGAGTCGGCCAGGTAACGGCAGATGGTGTTGGATTCCCACAGCACCAGGCCGTCGTCCACCACCGCCGGAATCAGCGCATTGGGGTTGAGCGCCAGAAATTCCGGGCTGCTGGCCGGCTGGAAGCCGCGGCCCCAGTCTTCGCGTTGGTAGTCGATGCCGATTTCATGACAGGTCCACAGCACTTTGCGGACATTGATGGAACTGGTGCGGCCCAGGATGCGCAGCATGGAAATCTCCGGCGATGATGTTGGGATAGACCGGAGCAGTGTAGTCCCGCCGAGCGCGGCCATGCCATTGAAACGGCGAGTTGTGGCGAGGATGCGCCAGCTTGGCCGGGAGCCGTGGGGTCGGGCTTGGCAAGTGCAAGGCCCTTGTCATATGATGGCTGTCGATTTGGGCCGATAGCTCAGCTGGGAGAGCGCTGCGTTCGCAATGCAGAGGTCGGGAGTTCGATCCTCCTTCGGTCCACCAATTCCCCCTCCTTGTTTTTCCTGCGTGCAACAGGCACGAGGGAGTTCGTAAGCATCGGCATAAGGTCCATGCCTGCGTATCACTATCCATGCAAACCCGCCGAACGGCGGGTTTGTCGTTGCTATGGTGTGCTTATTTTGAAGTCGTCGTCCAGCGCCACTCTCTAAGAATGTGTTTACGATCTCGCGAGCTAAGGCGAGACAAGGCGAAAACGAGCGAAAAAGCGGAATGTACTCGTGGTACATGAGCATTTTGAGCTCGGTTTCAACGCCGTATCGCCGACGCGCAGCAGGTCGTAAACAGGTTCTAATGGACGAAGGTTCGGCCAGGGCGGTCATCCAAGGAAAGCAATGATAGCTTCCAAGCCACTACTACTGGCTGAACACCCGTCCTGGTCCGCCCTAGCGGGTACTCATTGACCTAGCGGTGGTGTGCGCGGCGGGATCAGGCGCTTGTTGCCGGTGGCTTCAAAGGCGCCAGCGAAGCGCAGCAGGGTGTTGTCATCATAGGCACGCCCCGCAAAAGTCAGCCCCACCGGCATGCCGATATCAGCCATCACTCCCATCGGTACGGTAACAGTCGGGACGCCAAGATGACGGATGGCGAGGTTGCCATTGGCTACCCAGACGCCGTTGCTCCAGGCGATGTCGGCGGAGCGCGGATTGACGTCCGCATCTGCCGGGCCGACGTCGGCCACGGTGGGAAACAGCACCGCGTCCAGCTTTAGCTGATCCATCCAGTCTTCCAGATCCAGCTTGCGGGTCTGTTCCAGACCACGCAGACCATCCGGCACGCTTTCAATCCGGTCATAGGACTTGAGGCCCCGCTTGGCCATGTTGACGTACTCGTCCATGCCGGCGGCCAGGTCTCCTTCGCGGTTTGGCAAGGTGCCCGGATCGTGCGGGAAGATCTTCGGACCATCCACGTCAGCCAGTTTGTTGAGCTTGGGGTCGCCGTTGGCGCGCAGGAACTCATCGAACGCCCAACCGGACAGCTCCCACAGCTCGTCATTGAGGAACTCGGCTGAGACGATGCCGCGGTTGAATACGGTGGGCGCGCCGGGACGATCGCCTTCACAGTTGGAAACCAGCGGAAAATCCACTTCGATGACTTCTGCTCCGGCGGCTTCCAGTGCCTGACGGGCCGCGTCCCAGAGATCGATCACCGACGCGCGGGTATGGATGCGCTGTCCGGTGGGGCCGCCGATGCCAGGCGCCTCGCTGGTGCCGGCCAGTTCGTCCTTGTTGATGTACATGCGTGGTATGCCAAAGCGCTTGCCTTTGAGTATCTCGGGCTGAGCCAGCAGGTCGGAATAGGAATCTGGCCGGACCGCCGAGGCTTTGGGAATCTCCACCCAGGGCTGCAGGCGCCATAGGTCGCCACGGCTAATCGGGTCGTCGGCGACGATGACGTCGAGCACTTCGAGCAAGTCTGCCATGGTACGGGCGTACGGCACGACAACGTCCATGGTCGGTGTCAACGGCCAGTTGCCGCGTACCGAGATGACCCCGCGAGATGGCGTATAGGCGCACAGGCCATTGTTCGAGGCCGGGCCGCGGCCACTCGACCAGGTCTCCTCGGCCATGCCGAAGGCGGCGAAGCTGGCGGCCGTAGCGCTGCCGGCGCCATTGGAAGAGCCGGAGGCAAACGGCGCGGTCAGGTAGTTGGCGTTGTAGGGGCTTTCGGCGCGGCCGTAGCAGCCGCGCTGCATGCCGCCATTGGCCATGGGCGGCATATTGGTCTTGCCTAGGCAGATGGCACCGGCTGCGCGCAGGCGCGCTATGGTGAAGGCATCGTGTTGGGCGACCAGATCCTTGAACGCCGGGCTGCCTGAAGCGGCGGTCAGCCCCTTCACCAGATAGCTGTCCTTGGCGGTATAGGGGATGCCGTCCAGCGGGCTCAGTGTTTCGCCACGGGCGCGACGGGCATCGGACGCCTCGGCCTCCTTGATAGCATCCGGATTACGCACCACCACCGCATTGAGCCTGGTCTCCGTCGCGGGGCCATCGTAGGCCTCTATCCGCGCCAGATAGGCCTTGACCAGTTCAACCGCTGTCGAACGCCCGGATTCGAGCGCTGCGCGCAGCTCGGCAATGGATAGCTCGGTCACCTCGATCATGCTACTACCTCCACTAATAAGACGGATTTCACCCCGATCGGGGTGACCGTTTCCTGCATGCACAGGCGGGTCATGCCGCACGGTAGCCGGCGCACGCATGGGTTGTTCTGCAATATGGCGGCTAATCTACAAGAGATAGCGTCATGCGGGAAAATGATTCATTTTGATGTACTTATTCATGCGGCGAATACCGGGGCGGCGTCATGTTGTGCGCCGCATCATCGGATTCGATGAGCTTGCGCATCAAATCGCGCAGCCAGTGCAGCGCAGGATTACTATCCTGTACTGGGTGCCAGATGCAGTTAAGGTGATAGCCTGGCAGTTCTTCCGGCAGCGCAACCATTTTCAACGGCCAGTAGCCCGCTATCATCGCCGCTACTTTCTTAGGCAGGATAAACAAATGATCGGTGTTGCTGACAATGGCGGCTGCAGCCATATAGCTTTGGCTGTGCACCGAAATCTTGCGCTGCAAGCCGCGCTCGGCAAGAAAATCATCCATTGGCGACTCCTGATTGCCTAGCGGCGCGTGGAAGACATGCGGCAAGGCAATCAGATCCGGTAGTGTCAGCCTATCGCTCTGGAGAGGGTGGTCATGGCGCAAGATGCCGATCAGCGGCTCCTTCAGCCAGGTTTCCCGGCACAGATAGCTGGGGATGGACATGTATTCGTCAAAACCCAGCAGGAAGTCGATTTCACCGTCGGCAAGCGCCAGTTCCGGAATGTCTTCCCGCAGGATGGTGATGTCGATATGAACGTTAGGCGCGGCCTCCGCCAGTTTTTTCACCAGGGGCGGAATCAGCACGCACTCTACATAATCCGTGGTGCACAGGGTGAAGCGACGCACCGATGTTGCCGGGTCAAAGGCCTCCGGCTGGCTGAAATGGCTTTGCAGCAGGCTGAGCGCCTGATGGACGCCCTGTTGCAGATAGAGCGCTTTTTGTGTCGGCAGCATGCCATGCGGCGAGCGCACCAGCAGCGGGTCGTCGAAGAATGTCCGCAAGCGATTGAGCGAGTGGCTCATCGCAGGCTGGCTGACAAACAGCTTCTCTGCCGCCCGTGTGACACTGCGCAGACTGATCAGGGCATCCAGTGCCAGCAGCAGGTTCAGATCCAGTTGATGCAGTTTCACACTATTCACCGTATTTATGAAAGTATTCGTATTGTTCATTTGCTGAATAGTTTGGCTCTCCATAGACTGCGTCTGTCAATCACTTCGTCGTTCATGGCAGAGGAAATCTGCCGTTCGAGAAGGCTGATCCGCCCGGCGAATGTGCATTGGTCGAGCTTCCATATCGCGCAGATCGGGAGACGTGCCGAGTCTGTCATCCGCAACTGCACGATCTATTGAATACTTCTGATGGCATTTATCAAGTCGATGGTGATCAAAATGAACAGTAAAACGCACACTAACAGTCTACCTGCCGCCGATGGTTTTCACATGCCGGCCGAGTGGGCAGAGCATCAGGCGGTATGGATGATCTGGCCGCAGCGCCCGGATAACTGGCGTCATGCCGGACGCGAGGCGCAACAGACCTTTGCTGCCATCGCCAAAGCCATTTCGGCGGCCACGCCTGTGTTTATGGCCGTGCCGGAACCGTTCATGTCACAGGCGCGCGCCGTCATGCCGTCCGAAGTCTCCCTGGTGGCAATGAATAGCGATGACTGCTGGATGCGCGACAGCGGACCGACCATGGTGATTGATCAGGCGGGCCATCTGCGTGGCGTGGACTGGAAGTTCAATGCCTGGGGCGGCTTCAATGGCGGGCTGTACCATCCTTGGGATCAGGATAGTGAAGTTGCGAGCCAGGTGTTGGCCCACCATGGCTTTGACCGCTACCTGGCTCCGCTGGTGCTGGAAGGCGGCTCGATTCATGTCGATGGTGAAGGTACGCTGCTCACCACCGCGGAATGTCTGCTCAATCCCAATCGCAATCCGGATTTGTCCCAAACCCAGATTGAGGCCTTGCTTTCCGAGTATCTGAATGTGACGCACTTCATCTGGCTGCCGGAAGGCGTGTTCATGGATGAAACCGACGGTCACATCGACAATATGTGCTGCTTTGCCCGTCCAGGGGAGGTTGTGCTGCACTGGGTCGACGATGAGCAGGATCCGCAGTATCCGCGTTCGCAGGCCGCCTACGAAGCGCTGTCCAAAGCGCGCGACGCCAAGGGCCGCCAGCTCAAGATCCACAAGATGCTGGCTCCGGGCCCCTTGTTCTATGAGCAGGATGAAACGGCTGGCGTGGTGGCGAGCGGGCAGGCCGTGCCGCGTGAGGTTGGCGAGCGCATGGCCGCTTCTTATGTCAATTTCCTGATCAGCAACGGACAGATTATTTTCCCGCTGCTTGATGAGCGTACCGATGCCACGGCAGCCAGCCGGCTGCAGGAGATCTTCCCTGAGTACCGAATTGTCGGCGTCCCGGCACGCGAGGTACTACTGGGTGGCGGCAATATTCACTGCATAACCCAGCAGATTCCGGCAGGCAAGGCTAGCTGAGGCGCTATCGTACACGGCGGGTGAATTCCCGCCGTTTCTGTTTGCCATGAGCCGAGCTTGCGCAGAATTTTGCGTGCGGTCGGCTTATGGTTCCCAAGTGCGGCCAGCATGGGGTGCCGGTCACACCATGCGGTCGGAAGCCTGTCTTGGCCAAACGGCCCACTGATAAAGCCCGGCATTGTGTTTCCGGCGCCTCCTCACCCAAGACCCGCTAACAAAACCCCTGATCCTGCGTTGCGCCTCCTTGTCGTACCACTGCTGGTACTGTCTGCGTCGGCGCGCCTTGGCTCAGGTACGCGGCGCGGTTTTGTTCGCGGCTCTAAAACTATTCCGCTTATCGTACTGAAAGCCTGACCCGGCAGGGCTGCCGTGTTCGCAACCTTGTCTCGCGCCTTGGTTGGCTGATGGGTATGGACCGTCGATGCTCCGCTCGCCTTGGATCAAGGCCATGGCGCGGAGCATGGGCGGCCAGGGGCCGGTCGCGTTTAGGGATAGGTGATGATGAAGACGGCTTTGGCGTTGGCATGGCCGGCGGTGACGTTGCCGGTGCGCACATAGTTGGCGTACAGCGGCATGCTGACCATCCCGTCCAGGGGCGGTCCCATGTCGAAGCTGGGGGCGCCGCCGCCGCTTTCCGGCCCGAAAGTGATGAGGTCGCTTTCTGTACCGGCCAAACTCCGGCTTAGTTGCAGCCCCAGCCCTTTGGCCGCCGTGATGCCCTCTTCTGCGTTGGCGTTGATGCTGAGCAGCCGGCTGCTATTGCCGGGTTGATTGGCGTCGCTGAATTGAATCTTGGGCCGGGCCTGCGCCGCGCATTTGCTCAGTTGCAGCGAGAGTTGCCGGGGCGCTCGGGTGGATGGCTGGCCCAGGGAGGGGAAGTCCGCTGGGGTGTACTGTCCCATCGGGACGATGACGTTGGCGGTCTGCAGTTCGCAGGTGTTGGCCACGGGCACGTTGATGTTCAACAGCTCGCCAAAAGAGGCCTGCTGGTAACAATCGTTTCCGGTTACGTTGCCGTTGCGGGTGGCGTCAATGTAGAAGGAGGCGTTGGTGCCGGGCACGTTGCCCACGGTGCCGCCCGGCGTGGGACCGGTCAAGATCAGCTCCTGATACAGCTGCAAGGTTAGGGTGTCGAATGTTCCGCCTGTCGTACGTTCGGCGGGTTTCGAGGTCAACACGCGTTCCATCGTGGGGTCGTACGGCAGTGAGGGCTCTCCGTTGCCTGCCCGGTAGCTCCAGCGCAAACCGATGCCGGCGATATTGGTGGGAATGGTTTCATGGGGCCCAAGCTGGCCGCCATTGCCGTTGGTCCAGGCGCCATGGATGCGCACGATGTCCGGTCCGCCGATCTGGCCTTGATATTCACCGCGCACGGCAATGCCGCGCTTGGCCAGCACGGTGCCCGGCGGGGTGTCGGCGGTAATGGTGATGGTGTTGCCGCTCAGGCCATTCCAGGGGCCGGGCGTGGTGTTGGCTAGGGTGCAGTGGCGCGCGGCCGCCGCCGCGTGGGCCGAGGCGCCATGGACCAGCAAAAGGGCGGCCAGGCAGGCCGCGCATGCGCGCCGGATCAGCCGCGCTGGTGGAGTGGAGCGGATTGCGTGGGCCATTTTTCCTTCCTTGGGAACGGATGACGATCCGCGCCGCTCCAGCGGAGGCGGCGCGAACCGGATTACAGCCTGGTCAAGCGGCCACCGGACAGGCCGGCGGCCGGGCGGAGCTTAGAAGTAGTAGTAAGACGAGATGGTGCCCTGGTTGACGCCGTACAACGGCACCAGCAGCGCGTTGCCCATCACCTCATTGGCGCGCATCAGGCCGTAGTTCCAACCCACCAGGCCGCCATAGGTCTGGCGCCAGCCATTGACGAAGTTGACCTTGCTGGTGGCGGTGGAGTAGTCGACGGTGCCGCCGTCTTCGTTCATGCCCACCAGTCCGCCCAGGATGCTTTCCACGCCGCCGCTGACCGCGCCGCTGGCCACGGAGCTCTGGATTTCGCTCTGGTTGAGGCCTACCAGCCCGCCGACGATGCTGCGGTATTCGCCGCGGACATTGCCGGTGGCTTGGGCGGTGGTGATGCGGCCGGCGTTTTCGCTATTGCTGTTGACGCCCACCAGGCCGCCCACGCGGCTGGTGTTGCCGCCGGAAACGTCGCCGGAAGCGTCCACGGACTCCAGGTTGCCGCCGTTGTAGCCCACCAGGCCGCCCACTTGGCTGTTGACCCCGCCGCTGACTTTGCCGCTGGCGCGCGCATAGCTGACGTTGCCGCTGTTGTTGCTGCCTATCAGGCCGCCCACGCGGCTGTTGTGGCCGCCGGTCACCGCGCCGCGCGCTTCCGCGGTGCGGATGTTGCCGCCGTTGTTGGTGCCGATCAGGCCGCCCAGGCTGGCGCCGGAGGAGTCGTTCACCGCGCCGGTGGCGCTGACGTCTTCCAGCTCTCCGCGTTGGTTGAGGCCCACCAGGCCGCCGATGGCGGAGCTGCCCACGCCGGTGATCTTGCCGCTGGCGCTGGATTTCACGATCTGCCCGCCTTCGTTGTGACCCACCAGGCCGCCGATGCGACTGTCGTAGGTGGCGTATACGCTGTTGCTGGCTTGGGAGTCGGAAATCAGGCCGCCTTTGGCGTAGCCCACCAGGCCGCCGACATTGACGCCGGCGCGGGCGTCGATAGAGCCGGCCGCGCTGGAGCCGATGATCTGGCCGCCGTTGTTGAGGCCCACCAGGCCGCCCACGCCGCCGCTGCCGATTTCATTGCGCGGCATGTAGTAGGCGTACACGCGGGCATTGGTTTGGGAGGCGTTAATGAGGCCGCGGTTTTCGCCCACCAGGCCGCCCAGCACTTGGGTGTAGCCGTTGCCGTAGACGTTGCCGGTATAGGCGGAGTTGAACACGTCGCCGGTATTGGCGCCGATCAGGCCGCCGACGATGTTCATCGGGCTGCCGTAGGCGTTGACGGTGGCGTTGCTGGTGGCGTTATGGACGGTGCCGGTGTTGCGGCCCACCAGGCTGCCGATCTCGACGCGGCCGGTGTAGTTGGCGTAGCCGGTTACGGAGCTGTTGATCAGGTTGACGTTGCCGATGACGCCGGCGTTGTTGGCGAACAAGCCCAGCGCCGGCCCGGCGTTCTGGATGTTCAGACGGGTGATGTTGTTGCCCAGGCCGTCGAACACGCCGGAGAACGCCGCGCCGCCGTTGCCGCCGATGGAGTTGAACACGCGGTTATAACCGTCGACGGCGTTGCCCAGCACATAGAGGCCGTTCAGATTGGTGTTGACGGCTTGCAGTTGGGCCACGTCCTGGATCACGGTGTAACGCTTGCCGTTGGATTCGAAGCCGGCGCCCTTGCCGGACAGGGTGACGCGCTTGCCGGCGGCGACCACGCGGCCTTGTCCGGTGGTGTCTTCGTGGTTGAGCGCCAGCGAGGCGCCGGCGCCGCTGAGGCTGAGATTGGCGTTGAGCATGACCTGCTGTTTGGCGGTCAACTCCGCCGCGGCGCCGGCGCCGCTGGCGCTGAGGTCGGCGTTCAGATTGACGTTTTGCCGGTCGGAGCGCAGCGTCAGCTTGTTGCCGCTGGACCAGTTGATCTTGCCGTTGGCGTTGAGATCGCCCTGGGTGCTGACCAGTTCGATATTGGTGTTGGCCAGGTTGCGGGAAACGGTGTCGCTGTAGAGGCCGCTGGACATCGGGGAAGACGCGGCGGGGCTGAGGTCCAGCTGCTCGGCGCTGACTTTCCAGCTGCCGGTGCGGCCGTTGCTGGCGGCGGTGGTGACGTTGGTGGCCAGCGCAACGGTCACGGCCTTGCCTTTGACTTCGATTTGGCCGCCGTCGCCCAGGAAGCTGCCCTGAGCGCTGGCGTTCAGCGTGCCGGCCACGTTGACGCGTTGATTGTCGCCGGCGTCCAGCACGATCTTGCCGGCGCGGTTTTGCAGGGTGCGGGCTTCGATCACGCCGGTGTTGTTGACCACGTTGCGCAGGAAGTTTTCGCTGGCGCGGGCCGTCATCAGCACTTCTCCGCCGTCGGCGCGCAGTAGGTTGCCGTTGTGCACTTGGGCGTTCACCGCCGCTTCTTCCACTTGCAGGTTCACCAGGCCGGAGCCGTCGAAGTTCAAGGTGAAGGCGTTGCCGCCGGCCAAGGCCACTTTGCCCAGATTGGCCTGGATCACGCCGGTATTGCTGACGCGCGCGCCCAGCAGCGCCACCGCGCCGCCTCCTTGGGCGGCCAAGGTGCCCTGGTTGGAGACTTCGGCGGCGGAATTGCCTTCAAAACGGTAGTTGCCGGCCATGAAGCGTTCAACCGAGAGGTCCTGGGTGGAGGCGACCAGGCCGCCCACGTTGACTTGCGCGGTTTTGCCGAACAGCACGCCGTTGGGGTTGACCAGGAATACGCGGCCGTTGGCGCTCAACTGCCCCATGATGTTGCTGCCGTCCACGCCCACCACGCGATTGAGGGCGATGGAGGCGCTGTTGGGCTGGTTGAAAGTGACTTTATTGCCGTTGCCGATGTTGAAGCTGTTCCAGTCTATCGCCAGTTTGTCGCTGGACTGATTGATGGACATTTGCTTGCCGTTGTCGAACACCTGGATGTTGCCGCTGCCGGCCTTGATGGCGCCGCCGTCCGGCAAGCCGGCCGCCTGGACGTGGGCCGTCAGCAGCAGGGCCAGAACCGGCAGGCTGCGTGCCAGCAGGCGGCTGCCGCTGCCCGGTTTGCCGCGCGCGCGGCTTAGCTCGCTGCCAACGCTCCAGCACTGGCGCAGGGAATTCCAAATCAGAGCGTAATTCTTATTCATGACAACTCCATCTTGTTGATAAGCGAAATGCGGGCTCCCGTGTCAGGGAGGGTGTATCCAGCGCGACGACGTCACAGTTGCCAGGTCGCCTGCGCCCAGATAGCGGGGTTGCGCGTGTCCTGGCCGCCGTCGTCGCCGACGCGCCAGGCCGCGCTCACATTCAGTCTCAGGCTGTCGTGCAGCCAGTTCAGGCCCAGTCCGGCCGCGGCGCGGCTCAGGACGGGGTTGCGATGGCCCCAATCGCGCTTGTTGGCGCGGGTTTGGCCATAGTCGTAAAACCAGGCGGTTTCCACGCCGGGCCAGGCGGCGTAGCGCAGCTCCAGGTTGCCGATCCAGCCTTGGTCGCCGCTGGCGTCGCCAGCCGGGTAGGCGCGCACCGCGTACGGGCCGCCCAGGCTGATTTTTTCCGAGGAGTCCAGGTTGCGGTTCGCCCATTGGGCGTTGAATTGGGCGTAGAGGCTGAAGCGCTGGCTGAGTCGTTGCAGCCGGATGGCGCTGAGGCTGAGCTTGCCGAAATGGCCTTGGGTGTCGGCGGTCAGTCGGTCGGCTTGCCGCGCTTTCGGGTCGTCGATGCCGAGCCGGCCGTGGCCATAAGCCAGCGAAGCCTGGCTGATGCCGCCGCCGCCCCAGCCGTCCTGACCGTTGGCGCTGAGCATGGCGGTCCATAGGCGCACGCGTTTGGCGCCGCGGCTGCCAAGCAGGTCGATGTCGTCTTTGAGCCGCTTGTCGTCATACATCAGTTGGGCGTAGACGCTGGCGTCCCGGCCGCGCCACAGCGCTTGGGAAAGAAATCCGCTCTGGATGCGGGCGTTGCCATGGGCTTCCAGATCGGTGAAGTCCCGTCCCAGCCGGTATTCCATATTCGAGTAAGCGGCGCCCGCCCGCGTCAGCCAGGGGCCGACCGGCAGTTGATAGGACAGGCGCTGGTATTGCTGGCGGCCGTCGCTGCCCATTGCCCGCAGGCTGAGCTGATCGCCCAGCGCCAGCGGGTTGTTGAGGTTGAGGTTGCCGCCCAGCCGGTATTCGCCGGTGTACTTACTGCCGTAGTTGTCGAGCTCGACGCCGCCGCCCAGCCGTTCTCCGGGCTGCGCCTGCACCAGCAGGTCCGAGCTGCCGGCTTGGGTGCCCGGCCGCAGGGTGGAACGCACCTTGACGCCGGGCAGGTCGTTCAAGCGCAAGAGCGCGCCGTCTAGCGCGTCGCGCTCCACCAGTTGCCCCGCCAAAGGGCGCAGCGGCGCTTGCAGCACTTGGTCGCGCACGGCGGAGGCGTTGTCCAGCGTCACTTGGCCGTAACGGCCTTCCCTGATGTCGATGCGCACCCAGCCGTCTTCGATGTCCTGAGGCGGCAGATAGGCTTGGGCCAGCAGATAGCCATGTTGCTGATAGAAGCGCGTGATGCTGTCGGCGGCGGCGCGCAGTTCGGCCAGGCTGAGTTCCTGGCCGGACAGCGCTTGCAACTGCCGGGCCAGCGTGTCTTGAGAGAACACGCTGTTGCCGCTGAAGCGGAAACCGGTCACCAGCAGGCGCGGGCCGGCGTCCTGGACGGCCGGGGATTCGGCGGCCGGCGGCGTCAACTCCAGCTGCGGAGCCGGGGTAGGCAGCAGCTGCGGCCGCGCCGATTCGATGTCGCGCAAGGACTGGCCGGCGTCCGGCCGCTGCGCCAGGCCGGGAACGCTCCAGGCCAGGCCGAGGCCGGCCGCCAGCAGCAGGCTGTGGGCGCGACGGCTCAACACCGGAGCGCGGGACGAGAGGAGGGGTCGGGTCTTCATCGGCGTGTCGGTTTATCGTGATGGCGAGGTCTGGGATTGGGATGCCGCCGCCTGCGTCCGCGGCAGGCAGGGGGCGCTGAGCATGTCGTAACGCTGTTGGCGACCGGCGCGTTTTTCCGGCAATTGATAGTCGATGCGGCATTGCTGTTCCGGCGCGGCGCCCCATTCGACGATGAGCCAGCCGTTGGGCTCCAAGCCTTTGGCGAAGAGGCGGCCGCCTTGTCCGACCACGCCGACGTTGTTGCCCCGGGCGTTGCGCGCGGCGGCGCCGAAGGGCAATGGCTTGTCGTCCGGCATCCGGCTGTCTATCAGGGTGGCGCGCGCCACTTCGGTGGCGTAGGACAGCATCACCACGGAGCCGGCGCGCGGGGCCAGGCCTTTGCCGGCGGACTGCTTCAGCTCCACGTCCAGCGGCATGCCCTTGGGATTCACTTCTATGGTGTTGAGGTGATAAGGCGTCAGGCTGGGCACCACGGCGTAGCCGCGAGCGTCGACCCGCGCCCGAGTGGAGCCGACCATGGCGCCTTCCGCATCCGGCACTCGCACTATCGCCAGGGTTTCTCCCAGTGTCTGTGCCAGGGTCACGCCGCCGGGATGCGCCACCAGGGCACCGGCGGCGCTGGCGGAATACTGGCTGTAGCCGCGGCCCGCGCTGACGCTGGCGTTCAGCAGCGTATAAGGCAGCTGATAACCCAGGCCGGCGCTGCCGCCGCCGCCGCCGCGTTCCGAATGGCTGGCGGATACGGAGTAACTGCCGCGATTGTCGTCGCCCAGCGTGCCGGCCAGGCTGGTCGTGGCCTGCATGCCGCTGTCGGAGTCATGGGAGAGGAAGCCGTTGAGCGTGGGCAAGCGTCGGCTGTCGCCGAGGGGGACGCTCAAATTGAGCGCATAGGTGGTCCGGCTGCGCTCCTGGGCGGTCAGGCCCTGGGCCAGGTTGCGGGTGCGTTGGGCGGACAGGGTGTAGCTGACGGAGCCTACGCTGCCGCCGTAGCCCACCGAGAAGTTGACCTCCTTGCTGGCGCTGCCCCAAAACTGTTGCATGGAGCCGTTGGCGTACAAGGAGCCGCCGCCCAGTTGCTGGTTGACGTTGACGTCGAAGCGATGACGCTGGCGCGCTATCGCGTCCAGCGCCTGCCGCCGCTGGTACTGGTCTTCCGCGACAATGCGTTCGATCAGGCTCAGATAGCCGGAGGTGGAGTAGCGATAAGCCAGCAGCGAGAAGTTGGTGCCGGTGCTGGCCAGTTTTTTGCTGTACGACAGCCGCAGGCTGTTGCCCTGAACGCGGCGGTCGCCGGACAGCCGGCTTTCGGCTCGGGTCAGGTCGGCGGCGAAGGCGCCGACGCTGGTATTGGCCGCCACGCCAAACAGTCCCGATGCGTAACCTCGGGAGGCCACCGCGCCGGCGTAAGCCGTCCACATGCCGTCCAGGCCGCGCTGGTAAATGGCTTGGGCGAACAGCGGGTCGTCGCTCAGGCCAGGCTGTTTGACCTGGCCGGCGATCAGGCTGTATCGCTGGACTCCGCCGCGCAACAGCTGCGGCGTCGCGGCGTAGGGCACCACGCTGGTGTATTCCTGGCCGTCGGCCTCGGTGACTTTGACCAACAGGTCGCCGCCCTCGCCGCTGGCCTGCAGGTCGCTGATGGTGAAGGCGCCGGGCGCCACGGTGGTTTCGTAGATCAGATAGCCGCGCTGACTCACGCTGACTTTGGCGTTGGTTCTGGCCGTGCCTTGGATCACCGGCGCGTAATTGCGCTGGGTGTCCGGCATCATGCGTTCGTCGCTGCTGAGCTGGACGCCGCGGAAGGACAGGCTGTCGAACAACTCGCCGCTGCTGGCGGCTTCGCCCAACACCAGCTGCGAGCGCCAAGCCGGCACGTCGGTTTGCAGATAGACCGACCCGCTTTGATAGCGGGCGGCGCGGCCGGTCCCCCAGGACAGGGAGCCGTTGTGACGCAAGCGCCACGCGCCGAGGTTCAGGCCGCCGTTGAGGCCGAGGTAGCCGCTGTTGGAGCGCTTGCCTTGGCTTTCGCTGCTGTACAGGTTGGCGCTGTAGTTGAGCAGGCCGGCGGTGACGCCGCTTTCCCATTTTTCCGGCCCGACATAGGTGCTGGCGGAGGCGAAATGCACGAAGATGGCCGGCACTTGCAAGGACAGTTTCTGTTCGGCCATGTCGACGTTGACGCTGGCGCCCTGGACGTATTGCGCCAGATCGCCGCAGAACAAGGCGTCCGGCATGGGCTTGGACTCGCCCGATCCGCTTTGGCCGCGCGCGGCCTTGTCCATATCAATGCCCAGCCGCTCCAGCTGCTCCCGGCGGAAGCAGGGGCGCGCGCCCGCCCCGGGGGCCGCTTCGGCGAATTCGATGTCCTCCATGCCCTGCCAGCGACCGTTGACGCTGATTTCCAGACGGTAGGTGCCTGGCGGCGTCTTGCCTTCCTGTTCGAAGCGGCTGAGATCCGGCGGCGGCCCGCCCGCCCCGGTAAACAGATAGGCGGAGTCGAACACCAGGCCGCGCGTTTCGTTCAAGGCTTGGGCGGCGGCGGGCGGCTGGGTCGCGGCCAGCGCGGCGCCGTGGGCTTCCGCCGCATCGGGCAAATCGGCCGCGCCCGCATTGCCGGTCGCATTGCCGGAGGATGCCGCGCCGGCCAGCACGCCGCCGAACACACCCACTGCCCACCAAGCCAGGGGCTTGGCTTTGGGCGCACGCGCCCGGGCTTTGTCGCTTACGCTCAAGCCAATCATGAATTGCCTCGTAATTGCGCTGTGCCGCCGCGGCAAGAGCATGCCCTTGTCGGCGGTTGGGGATGGAAGTCTTGGGAACGGACGCGCTGGGCTTATTGCAGCCGCGTTTCCGCGTCTATGGTTCCGCCAAAGTCGCTGACGGCCTGAAACTGCAGCAAGGCCCCGGTTTTGAAGGCGTGAGCTTGCCGTTTGATTAAAAATCGCTCGGAGGAGAAAGGCTTGACCATGTCGACCGCCACCTCAACCGGCTTGGCGCCGTCCGCCGCCAGCTTGGCCTGGAACAGGGAGACGAAGAACGGCGTGGGATTCCGCGCTTCCAGATAGCGCTGGCCGTTTTCCGCCACCACTCGCCATTGCATTTTTTGCGGCGCCAGAGCGGGTTCGCCGGCCAAAGCCGGGGGCCGGAAAAACACTTTCAGCCGTGTGCGGTAGGTAAACTGCAGGTAGTTGGCCCCTGCCGCCTTGGGCGGCACTTCCAGGAAGTTGATCCAGAACACCGATTCGCGGTCTGGCGGCAAGGCGTCCCCGCTGTACACCATGCGCACGACTTGGCGCTTGTCGCCGTCCAGGCGGACAATCGGCGGCGACAGGGTGAAGGGCACCTGGATATCGCTGGGCGCGACGGTGGCGTCGCCCAAATCCAGCCAGGACTGCACCAGGATAGGGTCCTTGCCCTTGTTCTCCAGTTGGATGCTGACCTCCCGCTCTTGGGCGGGATAAATGATCCGCGTTCCCCGGATCACGAGAGCCGCTTCCGCGGCGCTCGCCCAGCACAAAGCCGCCATAGCACACACAGCCGCCATTCCCGCATACTTGCGCGCCATCCATGCCATGGCCGCTCCTCCCTAGCTGACAGTCAGATAAATGCGCCGATTACTGGTAGGCCAGCACATAGTCGATCTGGCTGAATACCGCGCCGCTGCCCGGCACGGTGCCGGAGTTGACGCGCTGGAGCTTGGCCGACAGCGGGATGTTGGCGGAGCGCTGCACGGCGGGACCCGTTGTCGGAACATCGGGCGACAAGGCAGCGCTCGGCATGTCCGCGCTATTGGTGGAGCCCAGAGGGATCTTGACCGCGCTGCCGCCGGAGCCCTTGTACAGTTCGATTTCCAGGTTGGACGCCGCGCTCGGTCCGCTCAGCTTCAAGCGGCCGGTTTCTTTGTTCACGTTCTGGTTATTGGGGTTGAAGGCGATCTGCACGCGGGAGGCGTTGCACACATCGGACTGGCCGGAAACGGTCAGGCTGAACGGCACTTCAGCGCTGCCGGCGGTAGGGATTTGATCAGGCGTCAGGTTGTTGAAGTCCACTACTTTGTAGCCGTCTTCCTGACCATCGATCAGGCAAGTGCTGGTGGCCACGCTGCCTTTGAATACGATTTCACCACGGTTGGCGGCAAACGCCTGGGTGGTCATGCCCACGCCCAAGGCCAAAGAAACAATGATTGCCAGTTTATTCATAAAACACTCCGCACTTAATAAGTTGAATCACAGCCGTGACCATGTTTTCTGACCACTGCCCGTTAGACACGCCGCTGCATCAAGCCACGGCCTGCCGCCAATGGCAGAAACATCCGCCGATCAGTAAGCAGCATTATCAATAGAGGTTACGGCCTGTTGAATAAGGCGTTTCTTAAAGTCCGGTTTCCGGGCGCAGAATAAGGAATTTCTTAATAGAAAAAGTAAAAGGAAAGCGTCGCGATCCAACGACTGCGTGCTTCAACTTGGGGGGCTGCCGCGCCTCAACAGCGGGGGGCCAAGGGCCGGCCGCGCCGCCCAAGAGTGGGCAATGCGCGGGCGGCCGGGCGTGGACTAGAGCGTTGACGTGCTTGTGCGCGTGGAATGGAAGTAGAGGGAGGAGGCAAGCATGATGATGGTGATGGCCGGGCTGGTGACGACCACAGCGGGCCGGTTGGCGCGAGGCGTACTGGGTGGGCGGGTGAGCGGCGTGTTTGACCGGACCGCCGCCGCTGGCGGTGGAACCCCGGCTCGCACGATGCACGCGGCCAGTCCTGCCGGCGCGGTTCTGCAACGGAAGCCTTTGGGGAGCATGGTCCGCGCCCGCTGCCTTCGGGCCTTATCCATCAAGCCGATCCTTCCGTTCCATAGTCTCCGGCGCGTTCCGGCAGGCCTTTGCCCCAGAGGCGCATATTTCAGCGGAACAGCCCCATTTCCACGCAGAGCGTGATCAAATCCTGATCACTGCGAGCGCCCAGCTTTCTCATGCCGGAAACTTTTTGAGCGCTGATGGTTTTTTCGCTTCGACTTAGCATTTTCGCTATTTGGTTCAGGGTCATGCCCGCCACGAAGTGACGTAAAACTTCAAACTCTCTGGCGGATAATTTTTCCACCTTGCTGCCTCGTTTATCCTCAGCAATATTTTCCCTATTGGGAATAGGTGAAATCGCTCCCCTATTTACCACTTGCTCCAGCGTGCGGCGTAATTCTGATAGCGGTTGGCTTTTCAGCACCACTGCGGCCACACCGAGATCTTGTAGGCTTGAAACGATCAAGTGGTTGGACACCATGGTATAAATGATGAGCCTGGCACTGGAGAAATGACGCAGCAAGTACTCTACCAGTTTCATGCCATCTCCGTAGCTGGTGTCGCCAGGCATGCTGTAATCGGCTATGACTATGTGAGGCAATTCATTTTTTTGCCGTAAATCCATCAGAGTTTCTACCAACTCAGTGGAGTTATGCGCTTCTCCCACCACTTCCAGCAGGGTATTGCGTTCCACTTCGTCACGAATGCCCATCAGAACGATAGGGTGGTCATCGGCGATCAATACTTTTATTTTGCTCATGGTGTTTCCAGTAAATTTGATTTCAATGCCTATCCACTAATCAATGATCTAGGTTTCAAGATTATTGAAATTTTTATTGGCCGCTATGGTTTAGGACGTTGCGAGCGGCTGCAAAGCAGCTTCCAGGCGTTTATGAAATTGTTCCAATGCGGAGACGTCCTCATCATTTAATTCATACAGGTCTGCGAGTTGTATTTCCAAAGCCTGGCCGGCCGTCATTAGTGTCTGCGCGTTGACTACGGCTAGGGCGCCGTTAATGCGGTGCAAGATGGTGGCGACTTTATGCGGTTTTCTGGCCATTGAAGCCGCATACAGTATTTCCAAGTCCGCGCGCATGGTGCGCAGAAAGAGCTCGCGCATCGCAATGGGCACCAGCAAGTCATCATGGATGGAGATTGCTTGCGCATGCTGCGGAGCGGGCTTTTCTAATGTTTTCGGGCTTAGCCGCGTTAATGCGGTGCGCAAGCCGTGTAAATTGATGGGCTTAACCAACCAGGCATCCATGCCGGCACGCAGACAAGCTTCTTCTTCAACCCTCATGGCGTTCGCTGTGACGCCGATGATGGGGATGTCCACGCCTTGGCTCCGCAGGGCTGCGGCCAGTTCGTATCCATTCATCAGCGGCATGTTGACGTCGGTCATGACTAGATCGTACGGACACATATTCCAGTGTTTCAAGGCTTCGTGGCCATTGTCGACGACACGGGTGCGACAACCCAGCAACTCCAGCTGTTCTTTCAAGATGAGCTGGTTGATAGGGTTGTCCTCGGCGACTAAGACGTTCAATCCCAGCGCGGAAGTGTCGGCGACCGACTCCGGTTGGGCTTCGCCGGGCAGGCCATGCTTTGCCAGCCATACCGCTTGCAGGATGCCCTTGAGATGATGGATGTTCACCACCCAGCCATCGCTGTGCAGTTGCGCCTGCAGCGGTCCCTCCGGTGTGGCCACGACGTGGGTGCTGAGAGGGTTTCTAGGCCATGTCTCCGCGGGATCCAGGTCCAATAAAATCAAGCCGGAGTCTTCCGGCGCCGGCTCCGCCGGGCTCAGCCAGCGAGTGCTGGCGCCCTGCCGGGTCAGCCAGCGCATCAGGCTTTCGCCCTGTTCTTTCAGATGGGCGCGCAGCAGCACGGTCGTTTGGTTCAGCGGGTACTCCGTGATCGCGGGGGCCGGCGCCTGTTGCTTCAGTTCCAGCGACAGAGTGAAGCTGCTGCCCAGCCCCAGGTCGCTGACGACTCGGAGCGATCCCCCCATCAATTGGCTGAGTTGCTGGCAGATCGATAAGCCCAGTCCTGTTCCCGCAATTAAGCCAGGCAGGGCTTGAGCTTGATAGAAGGGCTCAAACAGCCTGGTTTGCTGTTCCTGAGTGATGCCAATGCCGGTGTCGGTCACTTGCCAGGCTAAATTGACGCAGCCGTCTGGCGCGGCAGTGGCTTTCAGGCGCAGCACAATCCAGCCGGATTCGGTGAACTTGATACTGTTGCTGAGCAGGTTATTTAAAATCTGGCGGATGCGCGTGACGTCTCCCAATACCAGTTCCGGGGTGTCCTCATCGAGATTGGCATACAGCCGTAGCCTTTTGCTTTTGGCCATGGCGGCAAAAGCGCGCACCACCTCCTCGGAAAGGCCGACCGGGGAAAATGGCTGCGGCTTCAGCGCCATCTGCCCGGACTCAATCTTGGAAACGTCCAAGACATTGCTGATCAATTGCAGCAAGAGCGAAGAAGAGTCTTGCATGGTGCTCAAGTAAGCACGCTGGCGAGGGCTTAACGGCGTCATGTCAAGCATTTCTATCGTGCCCAGCAGGCCGTACAGCGGCGTGCGAATTTCATGGCTGATGGTGGTCAGAAAGTGGGTTTTGGCTTCATTCGCGCTATCCGAGGTTCGCTTCGCCGCTTCCAGCGCCATTGAGCTGGCCTTGTAATGAGAGATATCGCTGAAAGAGCACAAGATGGCGTTCTTGCCACGGTGGCGGGCAGGCGCAAAGCTGGCTTGCAGATAGCGTTCCCCTATGCGCAGGCAGGCGGTGCGTTTGGAAACGTCTTTCTCGTCTATGATTTCGCGCCAGAACGATATCAGCTGCGGGTAATCCCGCTCTCGATCGAACCATTCCAAAGCAAGGGGGTTGACCACCAAAGGCTGGAGGAGAGGCAGCTCCAGAACAAACAAGGCGGTTGGCGCCGTTTGCGTGACGACGCGATTGAAGGCTTCGCTTTCCAGCACCGCTTGGTGCGAGGCTTGCGCCGGAGCCAGTACGCGAAGCCGATACCAGCGCACCGCCAGCAAGCCGCTGAGAGCCAGCAATAGCACGCTGATCATAAAGACTTGCGCGTGCCAGCTGGTCAGAGCGAGTAAACGACTGTATTTCACTAGATAGACTGCGGACCACGTCGGACTGCTCTGGGAGGGAAAATAAAACAGCAGGCCATCTCGGCTAAAGTTCAGCCCCGCCTTTAACGTCGACCGCGGATAGGTTCCGCCCAGCAGTACTCGTCCATCGGGAGCAATCAGACTGATATCGTCAAATACCCGGCGTTTGCTGGCGCCGCCCCAGCAAACATTTTGGATATCCAGCGTTGAAACCGCCATCACTCGGGCGCGGCTGCCGTTTTCCCAAAACCTCTCGCTGATATAGGCCGGAATATAGGCAAAAAGAGTGTTTGGGGCGAGGCCGCCCAGGTCTTTGCCGCTTATCCATTTTACCTTGGTGGTGTCATGCCGCTGCTGCAGCAAAAACTGACGGATGGCGGTGGTGATCACGGGGAAATGGGTGTGCGTCAGCGTCATGTCGGCAACCGTATTGTCCACCGTTGGCACCGCCAAGCTGGTTACATCATCCAAAGCGAGCAGAAAGCTTTGGGGGGCGTCGGTTTTGGCCAGTGACCAGTAGGTGCTGTAGTAATCCGCACTTAAGGCTCCCAGGGCATACAGGCCGTTTGGGGATTCCGGCCACTGATCTATCCGGTAGCCCAAGGTAAACGGCATGGAGTATGGGGAGCTGCGTCCCTCCACCATGATGTAATCGCCCGTCCGCGCGATCGGGGTGCGCGTCGTGTCCAACAGTTTGCCTAGCCGCTTGCCCATGATGTCGGAGTTGCGCCGCGCGCCGCGGCTTAGAAAGGCCTCATGTTCCCTAATCCCATCGGCAATGCATTTGAAGTGCACCTGCGCCATATTCTCTTTTTCATCCAGCAGCAAGGTCGCGGCCCAATAGCTGGCGGTCAAGGCGAGCAGAACCAAGGACAGGACCAAGATCAGACTCACATTGAGCCGTAAGGATGTTCTGATCAATTTACCGATGGATTGCGTATTATTTTCCATGACTCCGTTTCATTTACACACCTTGCGCGGATTTACTCCTGGATGGGCTCGCAAATTCCGACGGTGTCAGCCGGTCATCACCCTGTTTGCGTGCGTCATTGTGCCGACCGAGTGGCATCCTAAAGTCATGCAAGGGATTCCAGCCAAGCGTTTTGGCGCTGGAGTGAGCGAAGCCATGAGCCGAGCTTCAGTGCGCCGCTACAGGTGGCGCCGAGCCTTGGGCTTAGACAACGTCATTGGAAGAGAGGTAGCCAGGGGTGGAAAGTTCGCCGTACTCCCTCCTCTGCCTCAATGAGCCTAAGCATCGAAACAGCTTGGACAGGCTTACCGGCTTGATGATCACCGCGGCCATTCCGGCCTCGCGCGCAAGCTGGGCCTCTTCTTTCAAGGTGCTGGCCGTGGTCCCCACCACCAAAAAGCCAGGCGCTTGCAGGTGGATCCGGCGCGCCAACTCCCTGCCGTCCATCCGCGGCATGCTGATGTCCGTCAGCACCAGATCAAATTCGTGGACATTCCAGCGCTGCAGCGCTTCCTGGCCATCGGTGGCCAACTGTACGCGGCAACCCAAGGTTTCCAGCTGTTCCTTTAAAACCATACGGTTGATGTCATTGTCTTCCACCGCCAAGACTCTGAGGTTCAAGCTGCCCAGCGTCGCGGAGCCTGTCCCTACGGCAGGACTGGCGGCGAGTCCCAGCGTAGAGAGCACGGTGTCCAAGATCACGGTTGGAGCATATAAGGAGATCCATTCCGCCGTAGCGCGCGAGGATTCATCGCCATGCCATATCCGCACGCCGGGCCAGTTGGCTCGCCGCTGCGGATCAATGTCCAAGCGTACTTCCACGCACAGCTGGTCTCGCGGGAGTTCTTCCGTTGCGCAAGTCAGAGCCCTGCCGCCGAGAAAGTTCAGCCAGTCGCATAGACTGTCGGCCAGTTCCCGCACCGGCGCGCTGATGTAGATGGCTTGCTGAGTCAGGAGCCGCTGTCGCGAACAGTTCTCTTCCAGAGGTTTCAGCGGCAGCCACAGAGTGAAACTGCTGCCCAGGCCCGGTTCGCTTACTACGGTGACGTCGCCTCCCATCAAGGTGGCCAGTTGCTGACAGATCGGTAGGCCCAGGCCGGTGCCGTTGGCCCTGCGGCGACCTTCGCCTACCTGGAAAAACAGCTTGAACAAAGAGGCCTGGTCTTCTGCGGCAATGCCGATGCCGGTATCCGCGATCTGGATGGAGGCTTGGATGCTGCCATGGTTTCCATTGACCAGGCCGCAGCGCATGACGATGCGGCCGTTGTCGGTGAACTTCACCGCATTGCTGAGGAGATTGCTCAGAATCTGCCGCACTTTGCGCGGGTCGCCCCGTAAGGGTTGACCCAAGCGCGGGTCGACGCAGGCGTAGATCAATACTCCCTTGTTCAGAGCGGAGGCGGCGTAGCCGTGCACTACTTCATGAACCAGTTCAAACAGATTGAATGTTTCCATCTCCAGCCGCAATTGGCCTGCCTCTATTCTGGACAGGTCCAGAACGTCATTGATCAGCCCCAGCAGAGTGGTGGAGGAACTTTGGATCGCTTGCAGATAGCCTTGCTGTTGTGGATCAAGGCGGGTGTGTTTGAAGAGCTCCAGATTGCCGAACACGCCATATAGAGGGGTGCGGATTTCGTGACTCATCGTGGCGATAAACGCGGTCTTGGCTTCATTGGCGGCATCGGCCAATTGCTTGGCGTGCTCCAGCGCTAGCTCGGCCTGTTTGCGCAAGCTGATATCGCTCAATGCGCACAACAGCACCTCTTCTCCCCGGTAGCGAGTGGGCACTAGGCTGGCGAACAAATGGCGGCCATCCAGAGTGGCCAGTTCTTCGCTGACGACGCCGACTTGTTGCAGACGCGCCCGCAGGAAGACGCGCTCCACCCATTCCGTCGACCTCCAGTCCGGAGCGATTGCGGGCAGCCAGTCGCGGGCCAACTGGTTTTCCAGCACGGCCTGGCCATTCCGCCTTCGCAGCGCGCAAAGCGCCACGGGGGCGGCGTTGAATACCGAGCGCAGGAAGGCTTCGGCTTCCGCATGCTGTTGCAGCCGCTGCAGCGCAGGCCGCACAAACCTGTGCAGCACGCATAGGCAGCCTAGGACGAGCCCGGCGACAACGCAGCTTAAGATGAGCAGACACTGTATCAAGGCATGGCGCATATCGCTGAGAAGGGCGGATTCCGGATAGCGATAGGCCAGCATCCAGTCAGGCCCAAGCGGGAAGCGGGTCTGAGCGCTGGGCACGATAGGCAATGCCTTGGACAAACGCTGCCACATGTCCTGAGCCCGCCCCGAGGAGGAGGCCGCCGAAGCGGCCACTTCGTGGTCGCAGGAGTCCAATAAGGCGAACTCATAGCTTGCAAAGGGCCCCTGGCTGGCCAGCACATCACGTCCCAGGAACTCCAGAGCGAGCCAGGCTTGTTCACCGTCCCCCCGCGAAGAAGAGAAGATGAATGGCCGTGCGATGTAAATGCGGCGCTGAGGATCTTGTGGATCGAACAGCCATACCGTCGTGCTCTGGTACAGGGGCGTCGGATGATCGCTTAGCTGTCGAAGCACCGCGTCCGGCGTTCCCGCCGCGATTGGAAAGCCGCTTTCCAGTCTGCGTGCGCTTAGTTGGTCCTTGCCCTGCAATAACAGCAGGTTGACACGCAGGTTCGCCGCCTGGAGTTGATCGTTTAGAGAGAACGCCTGGTCGAGCCGCGGAGACGTTTCAGATATCCGGCCGGGGAGAGGGGATGCCTCTGAAACACGGCCTAAACCGGCTACGGCGGGTTGTTCCAGGTTTTTCAGGAATTCCACGCGGCGGTTGAAAAAAGCCTTTGCGGCGTAAGCCGCCTCGTTCATGGATAGGCGTTGGACCGCAACATGGCGGCTCAGTTGGATATTCAGATAGATAGCCAAAATGCATATCGCGCACAAAAGCAGCGCCCCAGCCAATAGCCACACAATGCCGGCGGCCGCTGACAGCCGCAATGGCCAGGGTCGAAGCACTAAGCACTTGATATCCATTGGAATATCGTAAGTGCGTATGCTGCCGGGAAATATAAGTAATTTCTGAAAGCAATAATGTTTTTCAAGTACGAAACATCAATGTTCCGCACTGTAATGCGGATGTCATTTTTTTGCATGGCTTCATGATGAAATTCACGCGGTCCTACCGGCACGGATCATTTATGGGTTCCTAGTGGGAAATCGCTGTTCGATTTGCTTGGCCTGCTTGCTATGCCCTGATTTCCATAGATAAACGAGGTTTTGATTGCTGATTGATTTTGCCAGTCAACATTAAGAGCTTTCATAAGAGATTGGCGCTCTATCTCGGCGTAAAAATAGATGGGGAATTTCGATGGAAGCCGATCAAGCTTGGCTGGCCGGGCAGGCGTGCTTTCTTGATCAAAAAATGGACTCAGGCCATGGGGAAGCGCCGGCTTGTTTGGAGAAATTTAAACTATAAAGCAATGTGACAAGCGGCGACAGGATTGCCATGGCCCGAAGCGCGGCGGAGATGGAACGGGCACAGGTGCCTTCGGCCCTCCGATCCCGGCCAAGCTCCTGTCAGGCCAGCCCCTGGCGCGCGAAAAAGTGCGCCGGCGAGTCGCCGAAGGCGCGCCGGAACATCGCGATGAAGTTGCTGGGCGAGGCATAGCCCAAGTCGTCGGCCACCTCGGCCACGGCGACGCCGCGCGCCAGCATTTCCATGCCGCGTATCAACAGTGCCTGCTGCCGCCATTGTCCAAAACTCATGCCGGTATGCGCCTGGATGTGGCGGCGCAGGGTGCGCGGCGACATCGCCGCCGCGTCCGCGCAGTCGGCCAGCGGGTGTTGGCCGGCCGGCCCGGTCAGCAGGCGATGGGCCAGCTCCGCGATGCGCGGATGCTCCGGTATCGGCAAGCAGAGCGCCTGATGCGGCGCTTGCCGCAACTCGTCCAGCAGCACCGCGGCGATGCGTTCCTGCTCCGGCCGCCATTGCGCATAATCCGTCCACGTCACCGCGCGGCGCACCGCGGCGCGCATCAGTTCGGTGATCGCCACCACCTGCGGCTGCGGACTCAGCGTCCGGCTCCAGTCCGGGCTCAACAGCAGGCTCCAGCCGGTCAGCGCGCCGCTGACGCGCACCCGGTGCGGCACGCCGGGCGGAATCCAGCCGGCGCGGTGCGGCGGCAGAGCCCAGGCGCCGCGCGGGGTGCGGATCTGGATCAGGCCGCTTTCCACGCACAGCAGTTGCCCGCGCGCATGGCTGTGCCACGCGTATTCGCGGCTGCCCAGCCGGTAGTCGCTGCCTTCCTGGTCGTTGCCGGGCACGGCGATCAGCGGCGGGCCGCCGGTCCATTCGCTGAGGTCCGGCGCGTCTGCCGGCAGTGTGACGTCGATGTTGGCCATTTTTCACCATTTATTGGCAAAACAGCGTTATAGCAGCTTTGACGGCGGCGCGCACAATCGTCGGCAAGGGCTGGGACCGGCCGCCGGCGCGGCGGCGGTCCAGCCGGATTTTCCAATGACGAATAAAGGACAAGCTATGTCATCTCTACGCATTGGCATTGTCGGCGCCGGCCTGGGCGGGCTGTGCCTGGCTCAGGGCCTGGCGCGCGCCGGCGTCGCCGCCACGCTGTTTGAACGCGACCAGGCGGCGGACAGCCGCTGGCAGGGTTATCGCTTGCGCATCGACGGCGACGGCCAGCAGGCGCTGCGGCAGGCCTTGCCGCCGCGCCAGTTCGAGTTGTTCCGGCAAAGCTGCTCGCTGGGCGGCGACGATTGTTTCGTCGATCCGCAGCTGCGCGCCTGGTCGGAACGCAAGCCGGCGCATTGGCGGCCGTCGGCGCTGGACGAGGACGCGGCCGAGCGGGACCTCAGCGCCAACCGGCAGACCTTGCGGGAAATCCTGGCCAGCGGTCTGGAAGACCGGATTTGTTGGGGCCACGCGCTGCGCGGCTTCAGGGAAACGCCTGGCGGCTTGTTGCTGGATTTCGAGGATCAGCCCGAACGGGAGGTGGATGTGCTGATCGCCGCGGACGGGGTGGCGTCGACGGTGCGCCGACAACTGGTCCCAGGCGGGGAGCCGGCGGACGAGGGCGCCGTGGTGCTTTACGGCGTCACGCCGCGGGACGCCTTGCCGGCCGAGGCGTTGACGTCGGAGCTGGGCCAGGGCGTGTGCGTGGTGTTCGGCGACGGCCTGACGGCGGTGATCGAAGCGATGCGCTTTCGCGCGCCCCTGCCCGAGCTGGCGCGGCGGTTGGCGCCGGAGGTGGCGCTGAGCCCGATGCCGGATTACTGGTATTGGGCCTGCGTGGCGCGGGCCGAGGACTTGGGCGGCGTCTTGCCGGCCGAACGCCTGAGCGGCGACGCGTTGCGGGCGCGGGTGCTGCAGGCGACGCGCGGCTGGCATCCGCGTTTGCAGGCGGTTTTCGCGCAGAGCGATCCCCAGTGCCTGGGCGCGCGCCCGATCCGGATGGCCGCCGAGGTGCCGGTCTGGCGCGGCGAGAGGGTGGCCTTGCTGGGCGACGCGGCGCATGCGATGAGCCCGGCCGGCGGGCTGGGCGCCAACACCGCGCTCTGCGACGGCGCGGAACTGGCGCGGGCTTTGGCTGGAGCGGGCACGGCCGCCGAGGCGGCGGCGGCCCTGCGCGTTTGGGAGCGGGACATGCGGCGGCGCGCCGAACGCGCCTTGCGGGTATCGCGTGAGGGTAGCGCGCGCTTGCTGCAAAGGACGAGCCTGGCGTGAGGCGTGTCCGGCGCGGCGTCGCCATGGTTGGCGGCGCCGCGTCGGGAGGCCTTATTTGCCGTTTTTAATGATGTGCTCGATATTGCGCTCGGCCAGCGCGGAGATGGTCAGCGAGGGGTTGGCCGCGCCGGCGCTGCCGGGGAGCAGCGCGCCGTCCATCACGTACAGGCCGGGATGGCCGATGACGCGGCCCCAGGCGTCGGTGGCCTTGCCGATCACCGCGCCGCCGAGCGGGTGCGCGGTCCAGTTCAGCCCGGTGACGCCGGCGATGATGCCCGGGAAGCCTGGGATGGAGCCGGTGGCGGCGGCTATCCTGTCGTTCACCGTCTTGGCGGCGGCCACGCTGTCGCGGTTGCCGTTCTGCGCCCAGTTCAGCACGACTTTGTCGGTGGCCGGGTTATAGCTGAAATGCCCGCGATTGCTTTGATCGAAGGCGATGCCCAGCGAACCGATCACCGTGGTCAGATCCAGCGGCAGGCCCGGCACGTACCAGTTTTCCAAAGTGAAGGGCAGCCCGCGGCCCGGGTCGTGGATGCGGGAGGCGCTGGGAGTGCCCTGGGTGGCCAGCGACAGCGTGCTCATGCTGCGTGAGACGATGGTGCTGCCATTGCTGCCCCAACCTTGGCCTATGTGTTCGTTGAGATTGCGCAAAGTGCCTTGCGCCCGCGCCTTGACCAGCAATTCCGAACTGCCGATGGAGCCGGCGGCGAGAAAGAGCCGATCGCAGTTGAGCCGGTAGCGGTCCAGTTGCCGGCCGTCGGGCGCGCGTTTGATCACGTCGACCTCGTAGCGGCTGCCGTCCCAGGCGATGCCGAGCACTTCATGGCCGGGATAGATGGCGGTGCGGCCGGTGGCTTGCGCCTGGGCCAGGTAGTTTTGGTTGAGATCGAACTTGGCGCCGTTGGAGTTGCCGTGATTGGACAAGCCCACGGTGGCGGAGGGCGTGGATTGCCAGCGCAGCTCCTGGCGGATCACGTCCCAGTTGAAAATGGAGTCGTTGGTCGTAGTGGCGTAGCCTGCTTTGCGAACATGCTCGTCCCAGACGCGGGAATGATGGAAGGGCTTGCTGTTGTAGATGTCCGCCGGCATGGCGTCCAGGCGCAGCATTTGCCGGACCCTGGGATAGTAGGTCTGGTTCATTTCCGCATAGCTGACCTGCTTGCCGAACAGGGCTTCGAAATAGCGCTGCTCTGGCTGAATCATCACCCCGGTGAACACCACCGATCCGCCGCCGACGCAGGCGCCGCGCCAGACATTCATATTTGGATAATCGGTCGAATCCAGCACGCCGCCGAAGGCGTCGAAATAGGTGGTTGCGCCTATCAGCATCTTGGCCTGGCGGCGGTGCCAGAACGCGCGTCCGTCCGGCAGGGTGTCGTTGGAGAAGATGTCGCGCCGCGGCGCATTGGGCCAGCGGTGGCCGCGCTCCAGCACCGTGACCTGCTGACCGGCCTGGGCCAGGCGCAGCGCGGAGATGGCGCCGCCGAAACCGGAGCCTATCACCAGGTTGGGGGTGTAGGCGGGCGGCCGCGGCACGGCCTGGAACAGTTCCGGAATCAGCAGCTGGTATTTGGCCAGCTGGAGGGCGTCCGAACCGATGAAGGCGGAGGCGGACGCCGGCAGCATCAGGCCGGCGGCGCCGGCACCCGCGCCCAGCAAGAGCTGACGGCGGTTCAGCTGAGCGGTGAGCGGAGAAGCTTGGTCATTGTCGGGGGGGTAAGCCATGGGATCGCCCTTTCATGTTTAAGAGCCCGTGCAAGGTCTGTTGCGCTTTGGCGGCATGCGTTGACACTGGCTTTGGCAGGCGGGCGCGCCGCAGGCACGCTCCGCAGCTTCGGACAGGCTCTGGGGAAGCCGTTGCGGCCAAAAAGTTTGCTTATTAAGTAAGCGGGGTAGATTCTTGTCCGGCCGTCTTGGGGGCGATACTGTCATTTATGACAGATATTTAATTGACATTAAATACTTTATAAAATATTTGCGCGAGGCTGACGCTGCCAGTTCTGGCGTCTTTTCCGATTTCGGGCCATGACAACGGGCCGGCTTGCCAAGCCGCGCCCGCCGTCAGGATTTAGGCGGTGGCTTCGAATGCCGGGTGGTAGCTGACTATGCCGCTTGGCAGCGGCGCGCCGAAGCTTTGCGCCATGAAGTATTCAGCCGGCACGCCCGGCAAAATCAGGCCCGGTTGCGGCTGGAAGCCGAAGCGCGCGTAGTAGCCGGGATCGCCCAGCACCACGCAGCCTTGTGAGCCCAGTTCGCGCAGCGCGGTCAGCGCCTGTTTCATCAGCAGGCTGCCTATGCCCTGGCCCTGCCGTTCCGGGTGCACGGACACCGGTCCGATGCCGTGCCAACCGGCCGCGCCGGTGGAGATGAGCACAGGGGAGGCGGCGATGTGGCCCACCAGCCGTTCGCCGTCCCGCGCCACGATGGACAGCGTGAGCTGGCGGCTGCGGCGCAGCGCGTTGACGATGAACTGTTCGGTATGGCTGGAGTGTTCCTCGGCGAGGAAGGCGGCCCGGGTCAGTTCGAAGATGGCGTCGATGTCGTGGTCTTGTTCGTTTCTCAGCATGAGTGTCATAGCGTTTTCCTTGGAATGGAGCGCGCCAGCGCCGCCGCCTTGCGCGTTCGGCGGCGCGGCGGCGGGGCTCATTGGTTGTCGAGTTGGCCGCGCACGGCGCGCAGGCCGGCCTTGTTGATCTGGTAAGGCTGGCCGTTCTTGGAACTGATCAGGCGTTTGGCTCTGAGTTTCTGGAACACGAGCAGGGTGCAGTCGGACAGCAGATACCCTTCGCGGGTATAGCATTCAACGGTGGCGATACGGCCCGCGTCGTCGCGCAGGTGCGCGATGCGGCCGCCTTTGGCCAGGACGTGCAAAGTCCTTTGCTTCGGCTTGGAGATATTCATATTGGATGATCATTCGGCAATCAAATGCGAAAACGGGCAGCCGCCGCGATGCGGGCGCTACCAGCTAAGGGGCATTTTGACAACGGCCAGCCGGAAAACCGGGCGGCGTTATCGGATTGCTGCAATCTCCAACATGCAAAGCCTTGTGCGAGGAAAAGTAAGAACGCCCATGCAAGATGGGCAGGACGAAATTCTAAGCGGATAGCTAAATAAAATCAACAGCCTGCGCGGTCAGCGCCAGCTCCAGCTGACAGTCGAAAGGCTCCAGCGCCAGTTGCGGCGCGTGCAGCCAGCGGGCGGGAGCGCAGCCGCAGGCTTCGTAGAAGGCGACGGTTTCCACGGCGGAGTGCGAGGAGATGTAGAGCGCGTCCGCGCCCAGTTCGCGGCCGGCGGCGGCGCTGGCCGTCAGCAGCGCGCGGCCCAAGCCCTGGCCGCGCCAGCGGCGGTCCACTTGCAGTTCCTTCAGTTGCCGGTAGCCGCCGCGCGGGCCTAGCGCTTGCGAGTCTATGGCGGCGAAGCCGGCCAGGTGGCCGTCGATTTCCAGCGCCAGCACCGCGCCGGCGGCGGCGATGCGCGCCAGCTCCCGCGCCAGTTCGCGCCGTTCCGCCGGCGACCAGTCGTCGATGAAGGGCTCGGCCACGCATTGCCGGCCATCGGGCCCGGCGCGATAGACCAGATGGACGTCCTGACGGCGCTGGAAGGCGTCCAGCCAGCGGACGGGGATGTCGTGCGGGCTCAGCCGGCGGATGGACAGAGAAGATGGATGGTTGCTCATGGCGCGGATGACGGATGCAAGAACGGAATTATCTCAGAACGTAGCGGCACGCGGCCGGGGGATATTCTGTTTGAATTTTATTATCGATCAAGCAGATTGATAGCTAAAACGAATTAATCAATTCGTTTATTTCAATTTTCACAAATATTAACAGAATGTTAGGATTGATAAAAATCAAAGGCATAGCGTGATCCTGGCCGCGCCGAAAAAGGACGTTCAAGTACTTGTCCTTTTCGAGCGCGGCTTGTCGTGAGCGGAGTGCCTGGCTGCAGAAACAAGCCGACGCTGTTGGCGGAGCCGTGTCGCGTCCCTGGACCGAACCGCGACCGGCCATGGGTTCCAAGCCTGGAGCCACGGCGCGCTTGCCTGCGGAGACAAGACTTGCCTTAGGCGAATTCCATCAATCTGAAGAATGTGGTCTGTGAAATGAGCAACAAAGTATCTGTAGCAAAGCGTTTGCCCGCGCCCTCCCTGGCGTTGAGCGTATTGAGCCTGGCGCTGGCCTGTTCCTGGTCCCCGCTGGCCAAGGCCGACACCATCTCCGGCGTTGGCAGCAATAATGTCTACGGCGCGGGTTCGGTGGACCCGGCAGTGGCGACCAATAGCAATAACTCCATTTACGGCGTGGGCGCCGGCAGCAATATGACCGGCACCAACAACTCGGCGTTCGGAGCCGCCGCCGGCGTGAATGTGAACGGGAGCTATAACACCTCGATCGGTCAGAATGCCGGCACCAATGTGCAGGGCAACAACAACGCCTTCATGGGCAACGACTCCGGCTACAACGTGACCGGCGACGCCAACGTAGGCACCGGCATCAACACCATCCGCAATGTCACCGGCACCGGCAACACTGGCAGCGGCGCCAATTCGGCCCAGAATATCCAGGGCGATTTCAACTCCGGCCTGGGCAACAACTCCAACAACAATGTGACCGGCAGCTACAACACCAGCAGCGGCACGTTCTCCGGCTGGGACATCAAGGGCAGCAACAATACCGCCAACGGCGCGAACGCCGGCAGAAATGTCACGGGCGACAACAATACTGCGGTGGGCACCTCCGCCGGCGGCGGCGTGACCGGCAACGGCAACTTCGCCGCCGGCAGCCAGGCCGGCCAGAACGTGTCCGGCAGCAATAATGTGGCCATCGGCAGCAATGCCGGCTCCAACATCAACGCCAGCAATGCGGTCGCGGTGGGCAGCAACGCCGCCGCCGCCGCCAACAATGCGCTGGCGATAGGCAGCAATGCCCAGGCCAACAATGCCAACGATGTCGCCTTGGGCGCCAATAGCCGGACCGCGGCGGCCAACCCCACCGCCAGCGGCGTGGTGGACGGCGTGACTTACAGCTACGCCGGCGCGGCGCCCTCCAGCGTGGTGAGCGTGGGCAGCGCGGGCAATGAGCGTCAAATCAGCAATGTCGCCGCCGGTCGGGTGAGCGGGAGCAGCACCGACGCGGTGAACGGCAGCCAGCTGAACGCGACCAATCAGGCGGTGCAGCGTGTGAGCGCCAAGGTGGACAACGCCGGCGCCGGCGCCGCGGCGGCCTTGGGCGGCGGCGCGTCCTACAACGCGCAGACCGGCGCGGTGAGCGGCCCGAACTACACCGTGTACGGCAACACCGTGAACAATGTCGGCGATGCGATAGACCGTCTGCAGAAAAGCGGCCCAGTGCAGTATTCCGACCCCAGCGGGCGGACGACGACGACCGTCGGCAACGACGTCACCCTGGTGGGCGGGGATGGCGGCAGGCCGGTGACCATCCACAACGTGGCCACGGGCGTGCGGGGCACGGACGCGGTGAACGTGGACCAGTTGAACGCGGCCAACTTCAACAATCAGCAGCAATTCAAGCAGCTCCGATCCGATCTGTCCGATACGCGCCGCGACGCGCTGGGCGCGGCGGCCGGCGCGATGGCCATGGCAGGCTTGCCGCAGGCCTTCCTGCCCGGCAAGAACATGCTGGCCGTGGCCACGGCGACCACCGGCGGCGAATCCGCCATCGCGGTGGGGCTGTCCTCGCTGTCCGACAACGGCCGCTGGGTGGTGAAATTCTCCGGTTCCACCAACACCCGCGGTCAGGGCGGCGCCAGCCTGGGCGCGGGCTTCCAGTGGTAAGCGGCAAGCAAGATCAATCAGCTGATAGTGAATTGAGATAGATGATGAAAAAAACGGTACTTGGCGGCTCTTTCCGCTACCTGTTGCTGGCGGCGGCCGGCGTGGCCTTGATGGGGTGCGGCACCAGCCGCCTGAGCACGATCACCGATGAAGGCCATCTGGCCGAGCAGGCCAGCCCGGTCTGGCCCAGCGTTGAGCACAACCGCTGGCAGCCGGAAGGCAGCGTTCCCAATCTGGCCAATCTGGCCAAGGTGCAGCCGGGCCTGAGCAAGGAGCAGGTTTACGGCTTGATCGGCCGTCCGCATTTCGCGGAAGGCATGATCGACGTGCGCGAGTGGGATTACGTGCTGAAGCTGAGCCCCAAGGCAGGCGAGCCTGCCCGGGCTTGCCAGTACAAGCTGCTGTTCGACAAGCGGATGAAGCTGGCTTCGGTGATCTGGCGGCAGGAAGCCTGCGCCGAGATCGCCTCCGCGGGCTGATCCGGCTCCGGGGTCATGCAAAAACGAACCGCCTTGACCGGCGGTTCGTTTTTTTCATGCGCGCGCCGCAACGGCGCAAAAAAGCGCGGTCCAGATGGACCGCGCTTTGCTTGCCGGAGGCGAACCGCGCTTATTTCAGATCGAAGCGGTCCAGGTTCATCACCTTGTTCCAGGCGGCGACGAAGTCGCGGACAAACTTAGGCTGCGCGTCGCTTTGCGCGTAGATCTCGGCCAGCGCCCGCAGCTGCGAGTTGGAGCCGAACACCAGATCCACGCGGCTGCCGGTCCATTTGAGCTGTCCGCTCTTGCGATCGCGGCCTTCGTACAGCTCGTTGGCGGCGGAGGCCGGCCGCCAGGCCACGCCCATGTCCAGCAGGTTGACGAAGAAGTCGTTGCTCAAGACGCCCGGACGGGCGGTGAACACGCCGTGCGGCGCATTGTCGACATTGGCGCCCAGCACGCGCAGGCCGCCCACCAGCACGGTCATTTCCGGCGCGCTCAGCGTCAGCAACTGCGCCTTGTCCACCAGCAAGGCCTCCGCCGGCAAGGAGTAGGCCTGCTTCTGGTAGTTGCGGAAACCGTCCGCCTGCGGCTCCAGCACGCTGAAGGACTCCACATCGGTCTGTTCCTGGCTGGCGTCGGCGCGGCCAGGCGCAAACGGCACGCTGACGCTGTGGCCGCCGGCCTTGGCGGCGGCTTCCACCGCCGCGCCGCCGGCCAGCACGATCAGGTCGGCCAGCGACACTTGCTTGCCGCCGCTTTGCGCCGCGTTGAAGTCCTGGCGGATGGCTTCCAGCGCTTGCAGCACGCGGGCCAGTTGCGCCGGCTGGTTCACCGCCCAGTCTTTCTGCGGAGCCAGACGGATGCGGGCGCCGTTGGCGCCGCCGCGCTTGTCCGAGCCGCGGAAGCTGGAGGCGGAGGCCCAGGCGGTGGCCACCAGCTCGCTGACGGACAGGCCGGAGGCCAGCACCTTGGACTTGAGCGCGGCGATGTCCGCGTCGTTGATCCGCGGTTGACAGGCGGCCGGCACCGGGTCTTGCCAGATCAGATCCTCGGCCGGCACTTCCGGCCCCAGGTAACGGGTCTTGGGCCCCATGTCGCGGTGGGTCAGCTTGAACCAGGCGCGGGCGAAGGCGTCGGCGAAAGCGGCCGGGTTTTGATGGAAGCGGCGGGCGATCGGCTCGTAGATCGGGTCGAAGCGCAGCGACAAGTCGGCGGTGGTCATCATCGGCGGGTGTTTCTTCGCCGGATTGTGGGCGTCCGGGATCATATGTTCCGGCTTGACGTTCTTGGCCACCCACTGATGAGCGCCGGCCGGGCTCTTGGTCAGCTCCCAGTCGTAGCCGAACAAGGTGTCGAAATAGCCGTTGTCCCATTGCGTCGGGTTGGGTTTCCACGCGCCCTCGATGCCGCTGGTGGTGGTGTATTCGCCCTTGCCGTCGCCAAAGCGGTTGATCCAGCCCAGGCCCTGCGCTTCCAGCGGCGCGGCTTCCGGTTCCGGGCCCACCAGGGACGGGTCGCCGGCGCCGTGGGCTTTGCCGAAGGTGTGGCCGCCGGCCACCAGGGCCACGGTTTCTTCATCGTTCATCGCCATGCGGGCGAAGGTTTCGCGCACGTCGCGGCCGGAAGCCAGCGGATCCGGATTGCCGTCCGGGCCTTCCGGGTTCACGTAGATCAGGCCCATCTGCACCGCGGCCAGCGGATTGTCCAGCTGGCGGTCGCCGGAGTAGCGGCTGTTGGCCTCGGCGCTGGTGGCCAGCCACTTGGTTTCCGCGCCCCAGTAGACGTCTTCTTCCGGTTGCCAGATGTCCTGACGGCCGCCGCCGAAGCCGAAGGTCTTGAAGCCCATGGATTCCAGCGCCACGTTGCCGGCTAGGATCATCAGATCGGCCCAGGAAATGTGGTTGCCGTATTTCTGCTTGATCGGCCACAGCAGGCGGCGCGCCTTGTCCAGGTTGCCGTTGTCCGGCCAGCTGTTGAGCGGAGCGAAGCGCTGGTTGCCGGTGCTGGCGCCGCCGCGGCCGTCGGCGGTGCGGTAGGTGCCGGCGTCGTGCCAGGCCATGCGGATGAACAGGCCGCCGTAGTGGCCCCAGTCCGCCGGCCACCAGTCCTGCGAGGTGGTCATCAGCGCCTTGAGGTCGTTTTTCAGCGCGACGTAGTCCAGTTGCTGGAAAGCGGCCGAGTAGTCGAAGTCCGGGTCCAGCGGGCTGGAGGCCGGAGCGTGCTGATGCAGGATGTTGAGATTGAGCTGGTTGGGCCACCAGTCGCGGTTGGATCGGGCATTCACTACGGCCGGGTTACCGGCGGCCTGGTGGAACGGGCACTTGGACGGGCTACTCATGACAGACTCCTTTGGTCAATGGGCTCAAGGACTTGATGGCATCAGCTTAGTGAAGCTTGGAGTCGGAAGCCATTGAGCAATTTCAATCAGCTCTATGGCTTCCGTCAATCAATCATGCTTTGGCGATAGTTAGTTCATTAGGCGCGCCGCATAGTTCCTGGCTTTGGCAATAAGACGCCGTTCAAGACTGAAGCGGCGGGGCGGATTCTGAAAGGCGGCGCTCTACAAGGCGCGGCGGATTGCGGGCGTCTCCGGCTGGGGAACGTGCTCGCGCTCATGCGCCAGAAGCCAGGCCTTGCGCTCCAGCCCGCCGCCGTAGCCGGTGAGCGCGCCGTCTTTGCCCAGCACGCGGTGGCAGGGAACGATGACGGAGAGGCGGTTGGCGCCGTTGGCGGCGGCCACGGCGCGGACGGACTGCGGACGGCCCAGTCTCGCCGCCTGTTCCTGGTAGCTGCGGGTGAGGCCGTAGGGCACGCTCAGCAGCAATTGCCAGACCGCCTGCTGGAAGGCGGTGCCGGGCAGGTGCAGCGCCACGTCGAAGCCGCGGCGCGAGCCGGCGAAGTATTCGCCGATCTCGCGCTCGGCCTGCTGCAACAGCGGGCTGTCGCCGTCGGCGATTTCGGCGGACAGTAGGCGGCGCAGCGCCGCCAGCTCCGCGTTCAGGATGGGCCGGTCGCCGAACTCCAGCAGGCACAGGCCCTGTCCGCTGGCGCAGGCGATCATCGCGCCGAGCGGGGAGTCGAAGCGGCGCAAGAGCAGCGGCCCGGCCTGGCGGGCGGCGTGAGTGTGAACGGTTTGGGGCATGGCTAAGCCGGCTTACTCGCCGTCGCTGTCCGCGTCCGGCTCGGCCGGCACCAGTTGCAGCAAGTCGCCCGGCTGGCAGTCCAGATACAGACAGATCGCCTCCAGGGTGGAGAGCCGGAAGCCCTTGACCTTGCCTTGCTTCAGCAGCGACAGGTTTTGTTCGGTGATGCCGATGGCCTGGGCCAGGTCCTTGGATTTGACCTTGCGCTGGACGAGCAGCATGTCCAGATGGATTTTGATGGGCATGTGTCGCTTTCAGATGAATTGCTTATTTTCGCACGCCAGCGCAATGCCTTCTCGCTGAATGCGCGCAATGATCATGACCACGGCGGCAATGAACAGGCTTTCCAGGTTTTCGGTGTGGAAGCTGACGGCGATCAGCCGCTGTCCCTCCGGCCGCATCATGGTCAGCCAGGCGCTGATCATCGGTTGGGAGACGAGGTCCGCCAGCACCCAGAGCGCCACGCTGGAGCCCACCTTGGATAATAAGGACGCGGAGCGTTCCGTAAAGTACTCCCTGCGCGCATAGAGCTTGAACAAGCGGTGCAAGGCATACAGGCCTTGGGCCAGGATCAGCAGCGGGATGCAGGACAGGACCGCGCCGCCGGCGCGTTGCCACAGCGGCAAGCTGGGGAGATCGAACTCGCTTGAACCGTAAAACCCTCTGACGGTGTCAACCGTGACGGTCAAGCCGGCATCGATGATGGACTTGGGAAAGAGCCAGAACAGGATGTCCAGCAGCAGCATGGCGCCAATGCCCAAGACGGTGATGTAGGCCATGGCGGCGCAATAGCGGCTCAATCGCGTGGAGTTCATGAGGGTTCCTTGTGACGGGTTGGAAAGACAATGAGGTCGGAATTGCGAAAGTATCGCGAAACAATTATTTTTTATTGTAAAACGATCATTTTTTGCTGTGCAAGTTTGATTTGCATGCTGTTGCGGCAAGCACACGGCTCGGGCCCGCCGCCGTGCGGCGCGCGGTGAGCCCTCAAGCCTGGCTGGGCGCGGCTTTTGGATTGTTTGGAGGTGTGTTGCGTAGCCGATACATATGGAACGACAAATTATTATCGTTTAACAATAATTAGTTTATGTAATACAGTCATCGTCTTTTGCGCGGAGGCGGACCGCCCTCGCGCGCTGTCTCAAACCCTGCTCAGCGTGTTTAGGCGCCGGAGCAAAGAAAGAGCCTGGACGATGAGCGATGCAAATCAAGCGAGCGGCGCGCCGGAGCCCCCGCCTGGGCGGGCGGCCGCATGGCCGGCGCCGGCCCGTGTTTAAGACCTTGGGCCACGGCCGGCGCGCGCGCCTGCTGTGCGTCTTGCTGGTGTGGGGGCTGGCGGCCTGCAGAGGAGAGGGCGCCGGCTTGAGAGCGGCGATGTCGCGCCCGTTTCAGGCCTTGACCGCGCTGGCGCGCGGGCCAGCGGGTTCAGCGGTCTATCCGCGTGGTCATCAGGATGGCGGTGCTGGTACGCTCCACGCCGTCCAGCGCGCCGATGCGGTCGATCAGCCCGTCCAGCTCGGCCACGCCGGCGGCTTCCACGCCGGCGATGAAGTCGTGGACGCCGCTGACCGAGTGCAGGGTGCGGACCTGGGGCAGCCGGCGCAAGGCGCTTTCAATCGACGGGCTCAGCCGCGGCTCGGCGGCGATCATCACCAGCGCGCGCACTTGGGCGGCGTCGTGAGCGGCGCTGGTGCGCACGCTGTAGCCCAGGATCACGCCGCCGCGCTCCAGTCTTTCGATGCGGCTTTGCACCGTGGTGCGGGACAGGCCCAGCCGGCGCGCCAGCTCCGCGGTGGGCGCGCGGGCGTTTTCGCGCAGCAGCGCGAGCAATTGCTGATCGGTGGCGTCCATGGCGGCTCCGTGCGGGGTAGGCGATTTGGCGCTATGCCGGACTTTTCGTCAATCCGATCAATAATATCCGACAGTTCGTCGCTATGCGCGCTGCAATTTGCCGAACTTGATTCGAGAATGAGGCTTCCCCTGAGACGAGGAGCGAAGCGATGCGGGATGCGATCATTGTGGGCGGCGGCCACAACGGCCTGGTGTGCGCCCATTACCTGGCGCGGGCCGGGCTGAAGGTGACGGTGCTGGAACGGCGCGGCGTGGTGGGCGGCGCGGCGGTGACCGAGGAATTCCATCCCGGCTTCCGCAACTCGGTGGCCGCCTACACGGTGTCGCTGCTCAACCCCAAGGTGAGCCGCGACATGGAGCTGGCGCGCCACGGCCTGAAGGTGGTGGAGCGGCCCTTGTCCAACTTCCTGCCGCTGGACGACGGCGGCTATCTGAAAGTGGGGCCGGGCCGCACCGCCGCCGAGGTGGCGCGCTTCTCGCGCCGCGACGCCGACAGGCTGGACGATTACGCGCGGCATCTGGACGCCGCCGCCGAGCTGCTGCGCGAGCTGGTGTTGCAAACGCCGCCCAACGCGGTGGCGGGCGGCTGGCTGAACGCCTTGCCGGAACTGCTCAAGGCCGGCCGGCTGGGGCGGCGGCTGGGCAAGCTGGAACTGGCGCAGCAGCGCGAATTGCTGGATTTGTTCACCAAGTCCGCCGGCGATTATCTGGACGGCTGGTTCGACAGCGACCCGATCAAGGCGGCCTACGGCTTCGACAGCGTGGTGGGCAACTACGCCAGCCCCTATGCGCCGGGCTCGGCCTATGTGCTGCTGCACCACGTGTTCGGCGAGGTCAACGGCCGCAAGGGCGCATGGGGCCACGCGCTGGGCGGCATGGGCGCCATCACCCAGGCCATGGCCCGCTCGGCGCGCGAACGCGGCGCGGAGATCCGCACCGACAGCGCGGTGCGCGAGGTGCTGCTGGACAAGGGCCGGGCGGTGGGCGTGGTGACCGAGCGCGGCGAGCGGCTGGACGCGAGGGTGGTGGTGTCCAATCTCAATCCGCGGCTGCTCTACACCCAATTGCTGGACCCGGCGGCGCTGCCGGCGGACTTTCTGCGCCGGATGCAGGGCTGGCGCTGCGGCTCCGGCACCTTCCGCATGAACGTGGCCCTGTCCGAGCTGCCGGACTTCAGCTGCCTGCCGGGCAAGGCGCAGGCGGAGCACCACGGCAGCGGCATCATCATCGCGCCCAGCCTGGCCTATATGGAGCGCGCCTATCACGACGCGCGCGAGAGCGGCTGGTCCAGGCTGCCCATCGTGGAAGTGCTGATCCCGTCGACGCTGGATCCGTCCTTGGCGCCGCCGGGCCAGCATGTGGCCAGCCTGTTCTGCCAGCACGTGGCGCCGCAACTGCCGGACGGCGCCAGCTGGGACGATCACCGCGAGGAGGTGGCGGACCTGATGATAGACACCGTCAACCGCTACGCGCCCAACTTCAAGGCCGCGGTGCTGGGGCGTCAGATCATGAGCCCGCTGGACCTGGAGCGCACCTTCGGCCTGGTGGGCGGCGACATCTTCCACGGCGCGCTGGGCCTGGACCAGTTGTTTTCGGCGCGGCCGATGCTGGGCCACGCCGACTACCGCGGCCCCATTGCCGGCCTGTACACCTGCGGCGCCGGTGCCCATCCCGGCGGCGGCGTCACCGGCGCGCCGGGTCACAACGCGGCGCGCGAAGTGCTGCGCGACCTGGGGCGCCGCATGGCTTGAGCCGTCGGCTCAACATCTTGCAGGACGCGGCGCGCGCGCCGGGCGAAAAAAAAGCCCGCGGCGGAGCCGACGGGCAAAAGGGCTATCAAGAGGGAATCAGTAGAAGCGGTAATCCACGGTCAGGCCGACGGTGCGCGGCGCGCCGACCACGCCCAGATTGTTGCCGCGCGCCGGCAGCTGCGCGTACAGCACGCCCTGGTTGCCCAGATTGTTGACGTAGCCGCGCACCGTCCAGGCGGCGCTTTCGTAGCCGGCGTTGAGATTGGCCACGGTGTAGTCGCCGGCGGCGCGGCTGCGTTCGTTGTTGATGTCGGAGTAGTAAGAACCCACCCGGTTCAGGCTGCCGCCGACGAACAGGCCGTGATCCAGCCGCTGCTTGAAGCCCAGGTTCACCGTCAGATGCGGCGCGTAGTTGAATTGATTGCCCTGGATGCCGGGGTTGGCGGCGTCGCTCTGGGTCACCTTGGTGTTCAGCAGGCCCAGGCCGGCGCTCAGCGTCAGCCGCGGCGTGGCCCGCGCCTTGGTTTCCAGCTCCAGGCCGTAGCTTTCGCCCTTGGGGATATTGGTGAAGCGCGAACCCAGGATGGCCTGGTAGCCGGTGTACTGGTTGAAGAAGGCGTTGACGTTGAGGCTGAGGCGCTGCTCCAGGAAGCTGGAGCGGCTGCTGGCCTCGTAGGCGGTGACTTCTTCCTTGTTGTAGGTGTAGTACTCGTTGTTGTTGTCCAGGCCGGAGCCGCCGGCGTTGTAGCCTTTGCGCACCGAGACGCCCAGCGTGGTGTCCGGGCTGTATTTGTAGCTGAGGCCGAGTTTGGGCAGGAACAGGGTTTCGCCGATGTCGAAATCGGCGCGGGCCTGCTTGGGCATGCCCGGCTGCAGCGTGGTGTTGCGGCGTTGCGTCTCGCGCTCCACGCGGCTGCCCAGGTTGAGGCTCCAGCGCTCGTTCAGCGCCAGCGTGGCCTCGCCGTAGACGGCCTGGGTTTTCAGCTTGTCCTTGGCCGCCACGCGCGGCGCGGCGTTCATGTCCTGATCCCTATCGTAGTAATACACCCCCAGCACGCCGCTGAGCGCGCCGTGTTGCGGCGCGTAGCTCAGCCGCGCCTCGGCGGTATTGCTCTTCTCGTCCAGCCGCATGCGGAAATCGCTGCTGTCCACGAAGGCGCTGACGTTGTCGGCGTGGCCCAGCAGCAACTGGGCGCTCCAGGCGTCGTTGAACTGGTATTGCAGATCGGTGCTGACGGTGTTGTTGAAGGAGTCCTGATAGCGTGCCTCGGTGGACAGGCGGTGGTATTGGTAATCGAAGTAATTGCCGTCCACGTAGTTCAGGTACTCGCCCTTGTTCTTGCGGTGCGACACCGTCAGCTTGGCGCTGAAGCCGGGCAGGGCGCCGGGCTTCCACAGCAGCTTGCCGCGCGCGCTGCTGTGCTTGAGGTCGGACGGGTCCCAGGAGGTGTTGGCGCCCGGATAATTGACGTAGCTGTGGCCGTTCAGGCCTTCGGCGGCGATGCGGAAGGCCAGCTCGTCGGTGATAGGGCCGGACACCATGCCGGCCAGCGTGGCCTTGCCGTTCTTGTTCTCGTAACCGGCGCGCAGCGCGCCCTCCCAATCGAAGCTGGGGTCCTTGGTGTTGATCACCACGGCGCCGGCCAGGGTGTTGCGGCCCTGAGTGGTGGATTGCGGGCCGCGCAGCACTTCTATCTGTTCCACGTCCCAGGGGCTGGCGTCCACATAGCGCTGGCCGTTCCAGCTTTCCGGCATGCCGTCCACCGTGGTGCTGACCCGCGGGCGGGAGCCGGACACCAGAGTGTTGTAGCCGGTGCCGGGGCCGGTGCCTTCCACGCCGCGGATATTGACGATGCCGGCGCCGTTGCTGCTGGCGTTGGGCGTGGCGGCCACGCTGTCGTACACCGATTTGTCGCCGCCGTGATCCATGTCGCGGATCACCGTCACCGCGGTGCTGGTGTCCTTCAGCGAGCGTTTGAGCTTTTCGCCGGTGACGGTGACCGTGGGCAGCGCGGCCGGCTGGTCCTGCGCGTCGGCCTTGGTGGCCAGCGCCGCGTGCGAAAGGGTCAGACCGCCGATGCCGGCCAGCGTCAGCCGGGCGGCCTGGGCAAGGGCTTGGCGTTTCAGATTGCGTTCCATCGTTCTGCGATTCCTGTTTTTTTTGTGCGTGACTCAAGATCGGCGCGCTTCTGAAGTTCGGCGGCGTCGTCTGGCTGACGAGGAATCGTTGGCTACTGCGGCGAGGGGAACGAGGAGCGCGGCCGGCCCGGTGCGGGTCGTTGCGATCACCAGGGTCAAATGATAGTATTTCTCATTCGCATTATGCAAATAAGGTGCAGAAATTCTTGCAAAGCATCGCGGGAAACGCCAGGAAACAAGATGCAGACAATGGAAGAAACGGCGTGGAATCAACAGGCTGCGCGCAGTGCGGCTTGCCTGCAACATCCCGAGGCGGGCCAGCCGGCCTGGTGGGAGCGGCTGGCCACCGTGGGCGCGCCGCTGACTGAGCGGCTGCCGGACGGCGGCGTATGCGTGACCTTCCTCTGGCGGGATCCCCACGGCTCCGCCGCCCGTTCTCCGCTGGCCCGCGTCTACGTGGACGTCAATTCCGTCACCGATCACCATCGCGCCCAGCCGCAGTCGCTGAGCCGGCTGGGCGACACCGACGTCTGGTGGTGGCAGGCCGAGCTGCCGGCCAACTGGCGCGGCAGCTACGCCTATATTCCGGTTACCGCCGAGCAGGCCCCGCCGGCGCCGGACGCCGACGCGCGCGCCAGCCGGCTGCGCCACCGCCAATGGTGGCTGGACATCATGAGCCGGGCGGCGGCGGACCCGCTCAACCCCCGCGCCGGCTATGTCAGCAGCTGGGGCGCGCCCTTGTCCGCGCTGCACCTGGACGCGGCGCCGGACCAGCATGCCTGGCAAGCCTGGGATCTGCGCCGCCAGGGCGCGGACCCGGCGCGGCTGAGTTTGATCCATTGGGACAGCGCGCGGCTGGGCAAGTCGCGCCGGGTCTGGATCTACCAAACCGGCGCGTTGCCGGCCAAGGAGCGTGGAGAGCGGCCGCTGGCCATTCTGCTGGACGGCCAGCACTGGGCCGAACGCATGCCGGTGTTCGCCGCGCTGGACGCGGACACCCGGCGCGGCCGGCTGCCGCCGGCGGTTTACCTGTTGGTGGACGTCATCGACAACCGGCATCGGGAGCAGGACCTGCCCTGCAACGCCGATTTCTGGCTGGCGCTGCAACAGGAGCTGCTGCCGCAGGCGGAGCGCGTCGCGCCGTTCAGCGCGCGGCCGGCGCGCACCGCGGTGGCGGGGCAGAGCTACAGCGGCCTGGCGGCGATGTTCGCCGGCCTGCGCTGGCCGGAGCGCTTCGGCTGCGTGCTCAGCCAGTCCGGCTCCTTCTGGTGGCCCTATGTGGAACTGCATGAACGCGCGCGCGCCGTCAGCGAACGACGGCTGCCCGGCAGCCGCGGCCGGCTGACCGAGCAACTGGAGGCCGACGAATTGCCGCCGGGGCGGCTGCGGGTCTATCAGGAGGTGGGCAGCCGCGAAGAAGTGATGCTGGACGTCAACGCCAGCCAGCGCGCGGCCTTGGAGCGCGCCGGCCACAGGGTGCGCTATCAGGAGTTCGAAGGGGGCCACGACTGGCTGTGCTGGCGCGGCGGCCTGCTGGACGGGCTGGCCTGGCTGTGGCGGGAGCCGGCGGAGGATTGAGTTTGCTTGGCGGCAGGGCTTGGGGCTGTTGGCGATAATTTCAGGCAACAGCCATTACCCAAGTTGAATCCGCTGCGCGGATGATGATTAAGGGCCGGTTCCGCCCGGCAAACGGAAAGGGAGATTTGCGCGGCCAAATCTCCCTTTACCCTAAAGGCCGCCCTGCAAGCCTGGCCTGCGGCTTCCCGCCGGGTCCCGTCAGGCCCGAGGCGCGGCTGAACTCGCAGCGCGCTAACGTCGCGCTGCTCGAACAGGCAGCCGCTTAAAACCTCGGGCCTGCCACCCGACGGCAGGCTTGAAGGGAGTTAGGGCACGTCGGATACGTGGTTTCTTGAGTGCCTAACAATGTTTCGACACATGGGCAAAAGCGCGTGAACAGGCGCTCAGCCCCCGCGCGGAATCACCATCGGCGTATGGCTGACCGGGTCGTCCATGATCAGGCAGCTCAGGCCGAACACCTGTTCAATCAAGTCCGCGCTGACGATGTCGCGCGGCGCGCCCTCGGCCACGATGCGGCCGTCGCGCATCGCGATCAGATGGCTGGCGTAACGGCAAGCGTGGTTGATGTCGTGCAGCACCGCCACCAGCGTGCGGCCGCCGTCGCGGTTCAAGTGGCGGAACAGCTCCAGCAGCTCGATCTGATGCGCGATGTCCAGATAAGTGGTTGGCTCGTCCAGCAACAGCAGCGGCGTCTGCTGCGCCAGCGCCATCGCCACCCACACCCGCTGGCGCTGGCCGCCGGACAGCTCGTCCACGAGCCTGTCCGCCAGCGCGTCGGTGCCGGTGGCCGCCAGCGCCTGGCTCACCGCCTCCTCGTCCTCCCGGCTCCATTGCCGCAACAGGCTCTGATGCGGATAGCGTCCGCGCGCCACCAGGTCCGCCACCGCAATGCCGTCCGGCGCCACCGCGCTTTGCGGCAGCAGGCCCAGCTGCCGCGCCACCGCCTTGGCCGGGAAGCTGTGAATGTCGCGGCCGTCCAGGCACACCTGGCCGGCCAGCGGCTTCAACAGCCGGCTCAGGCTGCGCAACAGCGTGGACTTGCCGCAGCCGTTGGGGCCGATGATCACGCTGAAGGAACCGTCGGGAATCCGCACGTCCAGCTGTTCGCAAATCGTGCGCTGGCGGTAGCCCAGCCGCAGGCCCTCGCCGCGCAGCCGCGGCGGCTGCGCGCCGGCCGCCGGCGCGGCGTCCAGTTTCAAATTCAGGGAAGTCACGGTTTTCGGGCTCCGGTTTGACGCAGCAACAGCCACAGCAGATACAGGCCGCCGATGCAGATGGTGACCACGCCCACCGGCAACTGACGGGGATAAAAGAATTGCTGGGCGCCGTAGTCCGCGGCCAGCAACAAGAGCGCGCCGGTCCAGGCCGCGGTCAGCGGGCTGGTGGCCTGGGTGCGGCGCAGGCGCAGCGCGATTTGCGGCGCGGCCAGCGCGATGAAGGAAATCGGCCCGGCCGCGGCGGTGGCGGAAGCGATCAGCGCCACCCCCAGGCCCATCAGCCACAGCCGGGTGCGCTCCGCCGGCACGCCCAGCGCGCTGGCGCAGTCGTCGCCCATCTCCAGTAGCCGCATGCGCCGCTGCAGCGTCAGCGCCGCCGCCATCGCCAGCAGGCAGCACAGCGCGGACGGCAGGCCCTTGCTCCAGGTCATGCCGTTGAGCGTGCCCGCGCCCCAGGTGGCCGCGCTCATCGCCGCCTCCAGGCTGGCGTTGATCAGCAGCCAGTGATTGAGCGCGCTCAACATGGCGCTGACGGCGATGCCGACGATGATCAGGCGGAAGCCGTGCGCGCCTTGCCGCCAGGCCAGCAGATAGACCAGGGCGGCGGACAGCAGGCCGCCGGCCAGCGCGCCGCCGGCGATCTGGAAATGGCCGCCGTTGAACAGGGTGATCACCACCAGCGCGCCGGTATAGGCGCCGGTGTTGAAGCCCACCACGTCCGGGCTGCCCAGCGGGTTGCGGATCAAGGACTGGAAAATCGCCCCGCTCATGCCCAAGGCCGCGCCCACCACCAAGGCCATCAGCACCCGCGGCAGCCGCCATTGCTGCACCACCGCCACCTCCAGTCGGCCGCCCTGGCCCTGCAAGGCCTGCCACACTTGTTCCAGGCTCATGGGCAAGGCGCCGGCGCGCAAACTCATCGCCGCCAGCGCCGCGCAGGCGCCGGCCAGCAGCAAACAGGTCCACAGCCCGCCCAGCGCCAGCCGGCCGTTGCAGCGGCCGTCCGGGCTGCCCCAGCGCAACACCGCCGGCTTCACGAGCGGCCTCCGGGCGCGGCGTGGCGGCGGGCCAGCCAGATCAGGGCCGGCGCGCCGATGAAGGCGGTGACGATGGAGACCCGCAGCTCGCCCGGGGTCAGCAGCCGGCCGACGATGTCCGAGCTCAGCAACAGGATGGGGGCCAGCAGCAGGGTGAAGGGCAGGGTCCAGCGCAGATCGGCGCCGCCCAGCCAGCGGGCCAGATGGGGAATCATCAGGCCGATGAAGGCGATGGGGCCGGCCACGGCGGTGCTGGCGCCGCACAGCAGGGTGATGGCCAGCACCGCGCCGGCCTGGATCAGCAGCGGACGTCCGCCCAGGCTCACCGCCAGATCGCTGCCCATGCCCAGGGTGTTCAGGGGCCGCGCCAGCAGCAGCGCCAGCAGGCCGCCGGCGGCGATCACCGGGGCCACCAGCGCCACCGGCGTCATGCTGCGCACGTCCAGCGTGCCGGCGTTCCAGTAGCGCAGCTGGTTGAAGGCCAGCGGGTCCAGCAGGGTGATGGCGGTGGACAAGCCCATCAGCACCGCGCTGACGGCCACGCCGGCCAGCACGAAGCGCAGCGGGTCCATGCGCCGGCCGCGCGCGCCCACCGCGTACACCAGCAAGGTGGCGCCCAGCGCCCCGGCGGCGGCGCAGCCCAGGTAGCCCAGCTGGCTGTCCACGCCCCAGGCCGCCACGCCCAGCACCATGGCGAAGCTGGCGCCGGCGTTGACGCCCAGCACGCCGGGGTCCGCCAGCGGGTTGCGCGACAGCGCCTGGATCAGCGCGCCGGACAGGCCCAGCGCCGCGCCGGCCAGCAGGCCCAGCAAGGTGCGCGGCAAGCGGCCTTGCAGCACGATCACGCTGTCCGGATCGCCGCCGCCGTGCAACAGGCTGCGCCAGACGACGGCGGCCGGAATCGGTTTCGCGCCCAGCATCAGGCTCAACAGGGCAATGGCCGCCAGCGCGGCCAGGCAGCACAGCAACAGGGTCAGGCGGCGGCTTGGCGGCGCCTTGGGCGCGGGCAGGGCCGAGGCGGGGCTGATTGACATGATCAAATGCAAATGATTCCTAATACAGACTGCTGATGTTACCATGCGGCATCCATAACGGAACACCATCTTGCCGGGCGCGCGCGGGCAGCAAACCGCGCCGTCCGCCGGGCGCGCCGGCGCATGCCAAGCGGCCTCCACCCCTGTCGAGATAAAACTTTGTCATGAAAAAGTCGCCTATCTTCGTTGATTTCAGCCTGCTCAGGCTCAACCCGCATTTCCGCTCCATCTTCATCGCCCGCATGATCTCGGTGTTCGCCTTCGGCATCCTGATGGTGGCGGTGCCGGTGCAAATCCATCAGCTCACCGGCTCCACGCTGCAAGTGGGCGCAGCGATGGCGCTGGACGGCATCGGCATGTTCGCCGGCCTGATGTGCGGCGGCGTGCTGGCGGACCGGATGGACCGCCGCCGGCTGATCCTGCTGGGCCGCTCGCTGTGCGGCCTGGGCTTCCTGGCGCTGGCGCTCAACGGTTTCATGACCAACCCGTCGGTGCTGGCGCTGTACGTGGTGTCGGCCTGGGACGGCTTTTTCAGCGGCATCGGCATCACCTCGCTGATGGCGTCGATCCCGGTGATCGTCGGCCGTGAAAACCTGCCGGCCGCCGGCGCGCTGAGCATGCTGACCATGCGCATCGGCGGCGTGCTGTCGCCCCTGCTGGGCGGCATGATCATCGCCGCGGCCGGGGTTAACTGGAACTACCTGCTGGCCGGCGTCGGCACCCTGGCCACCTTGATTCCGCTGACGCGTTTGCCGTCCTTGAAGCCGCAGGGCGGGGAGCCGGCGCATCCGCTGCGTTCCTTGCTGGAGGGCTTCGAGTTCCTGTGGCAGAACAAGGTGGTGGGCGCGGTGGTGGCGGTGGGCACGCTGCAAACCCTGCTCAGCGCGGTGCGGGTGTTGTATCCGTCGCTGGCGGAGGACGGCTACGGCGGCGGCGCTTTCGAGGTGGGCCTGATGTATTCGGCGGTGCCGCTGGGCGCGATGATAGGCGCCTTCACCAGCGGCTGGGTGGGTGGTTTGAGCCGTCCCGGCGCGGTGATGTTGAGCTGCGTGCTGGCTTCGTCGCTGAGCATCGCTTCCTTGGGCCTGGTCCATCATCTGGCTTACGGCCTGCTGGCCTTGTCCTTGCTGGGCTATTTCGGTTCGATCGCGTCTTTGTTGCAGTTCACGCTGGTGCAGGGCAATACGCCGGACCACTTGCTGGGCAGGGTGAACAGCCTGTGGACGGCGCAAGACGTGGTGGGCGACGGCCTGGGCGCCTTGGGCCTGGGCGCGCTGGCGCGGGCCTTGGCGCCGTTGACGGCGGTGGGTTGGTTCGGCGCGGCGGCCGCGGCGGCCAGCCTGGCGATGTGCGCGGGGTTTGGGTCTTTGCGGCGTTTGGCCGGCGGCGCGGCCGCCGAGGCGGAGGCGGCCGGGGAGCCGGCACGGCAGGGGGCGGGGTCCTAGCGCCAAGGGTTTGTTGGAACGGATGTTGTCGCAGGGCGGAAACCTCGGTTGGGGTTTTCGCCTTTTTGCATTTGTTGTGGGGGCGGGGGCTTCCTTCCGGAACCTGTTAGGAGAGGTAAGCCATCTGTAGGTGAAATGAGGGTTTTGAATCCGCTGCGCGGATGATGGATTTGATTGCCGGGGCTGCCCGGCAGGCAGGAAGGGGAACAACTCGGCCAAATTCCCTATCACTGAGCGAATCAAAGATTCGCACGTAGACACCTCAAAGGCCGCCCTGCAAGCCTGGCCTGCGGCTTCCCGCCGGGCCCCGTCAGGCCCGAGGCGCGGCTGAACTCGCAGCGCGCTAACGTCGCGCTGCTCGAACAGGCAGCCGCTTAAGACCTCGGGCCTGCCACCCGTCGGCAGGCTTGAAGGGACCAGGGGCGCATCGGATACATGCTTTCTTTTAGGAAACAAAGCTTATCCACAGACAAGAGCAATGGAACCAAGTTACCCACAGAGCAACCCAGGCGGCAAATCAACCATCCCCTATCTAGAAAATTGACCACCTCGTGTAGCGACCAAGTGTCCCCTCGGGGCGCGCTCCGGGTTTCGCGTCCTGGGGGACGAGGGGGGCTGGAAGGGGGCGGCGGCCCGCCCCCTCCCCGTTCGCCGCGCGGAAAGCGGCACCTAAATCAATATCCGCGCAGCGGATTCAAAACCAGATCACACAACCAATAAGCCACGCTCAATCAAAGCAACCGCCCCACCTTGACCTCAACCGTCCCCTCGGCAACAATCCCTCCGTTGCCGCCCACATGCGGCAAACGAGATTGGCGTCTCGTTAACAAACTCAAATATAAGCCTCCGCGCATATATTCGTCATTTCTCCATGGCCACGCTATTCGGTAGGTGCATGGTGGGCTTTGAGCCTTCACTGTTAACGATTTGATTTGTTTAGACGCCAATCCTGCTCCCTCCGACTTGGGATCAGGTGCTTCATCTTGTGTCATTACAGGAGAAACACCATGCATCACGCTCAAAACTTCCCCCCGCGCCGCCGCTATAAGCTGGCCTCGCTGGAGCAACAGGAAGCCTTGCTTCCCTTTGTTCGCTTCTGCCCCGGCCGTACCTATCGGCATTACTGGCAGATGCCCGCGCCCAGCAAGGACTACCCCGCCGACAACGCCTACGGCCGCGAATGCGCGGCCCATCTACTGCAATGGCTGAAAGACAACCGCGAATACGTCGGCAAGGGCCTGCTCAGCCGCGTGGCGCGGGACATCGATTTTGACGACCGCGATGGACGCGGCCAGTGGATGGGTTTCTTCAACTATCTGGAATTAATGATGCTGCTGGGCGCTGACCGGGTCCGGGTCTACCGCCATGTCGATAGCCAACATCAGCTCTACCTGGCGCTGGGACAACGGTTTAACCTAGAAGCGCGCTTCCGCCGCATCCGCCTGCGCAATCGCTGACCTCGGCTGGTGGGTATCGCTGCGCTCCACCCACCCTACGTGAGGGGGACTTGTAGGGTGGGAGGAGCCGATAGGCGATACCCACCAAACCCCCGCCATCGGAACCCAAGGATGGATTCCACCGCATGTTCGCGTGGGTATCGCTACGCTCCACCCACCCTACGTGAGGCGGATTGGTAGGGTGGGAGGAGCCGTAGGCGATACCCACCAAACCCCGCCATCGGAACCCAAGGATGGATTCCACCGCATGTTCGCGTGGGTATCGCTACGCTCCACCCACCCTACGTGAGGCGGATTGGTAGGGTGGGAGGAGCCGTAGGCGATACCCACCAAACCCCGCCATCGAAACCCAAGGATGGATTCCACCGCATGTTCGCGTGGGTATCGCTGCGCTCCACCCACCCTACGTGAGGCGGATTGGTAGGGTGGGAGGAGCCGTAGGCGATACCCACCAAACCCCGCCATCGAAACCCAAAGCTCAATTCTGCCGCATGTTCGCGTGGGTATCGCTACGCTCCACCCGCCCTACGGCAGGCGGATTGGTAGGGTGGGAGGAGCCGACAGGCGATACCCACCAAACCCCGCCATCGAAACCCAAAGCTCAATTCTGCCGCATGTTCGCGTGGGTATCGCTACGCTCCACCCACCCTACGGCAGGTGGATTGGTAGGGTGGGAGGAGCCGCAGGCGATACCCACCAAACCCCGCCATCGAATAGGCGATACCCACCAGCGCCGCTTCTGAGCGCGGCGCATACGCCAAAAAGCGGGGCAGCTTTTAACTGCCCCGCTTGATTCCTGTCCGGCTACGCCCCTGCCGGCGCTCCAACGCCGATGCGCGGCGGGTGTTGAGCCCTGGCTTACTGGCCGTGCTTCTCCTCGCCCAGCTTGTCCAGGTAGCGCAGGATGCGGCCGCTGTCCTGCTCCAGCTTCTGCATCCGGTTGACGATTTCCTGCTCGTCCAGCGGGCCTTCCTGGCCAAACACCGCCAGCGCGGCGTCGATGTGCTGGCTGGCCTGCTGCTCGGTGGCCGCCAGCTCGCTCCAGGAACGGGTCTGGCCAAAGGACTGCTGGCCTTGCAGCTGCAACCAGCCTTGCAGCTCGCTGCCCTGCTTCAGCGGCTGGGCCTCCTCTATCGAGTGATAGGCGGTCTGCTTGAAGATCACATGCCCCACTTTTTGCAGGCTGAGCTGGGATTTGTCGTGCACGCGGTTCACCTGCGCCATCACCTGCTGCGATTGTTCCACCTGGCTGCTGAAGCGTTGGCGGAAGGTTTCCACCGAGTCCTTGACCTGGCTGGCCACATTGCCGGCGGCGCTGGCCTGGGTCTGCATATTGCCGATGCGCAGCGACAGGTTCTCCAACACGTCCTGCACATTGTTGGCGGTGCTCTTGCTGCGCTCCGCCAGCTTGCGCACTTCGTCGGCCACCACGGCGAAGCCGCGGCCGGTTTCGCCGGCGCGGGCGGCTTCGATGGCGGCGTTCAGCGCCAGCAGATTGGTTTGGTCGGCGATGGCGGAGATGTCGGCCAGCGAGGTTTCTATGCCCTGCCATTCCTGGGCCAGCGCGGTGCTGGCGGTGTCCATGCTGCTGACGCTGTCGGCGATGGTGTCCAGGTGGCCGGACAGGTGCTGGGCGGTTTCCAGGCTGACGCGCGCGCCGTCGGCGGTGTCCTGGGTGATGGCGGCCACGTCGGCCATGGCCTGGCTGATGTCTTCCAGATCGCTCTGGTTGCTGGCCAGGTCCTTGCGCAAATGCGGGTTGTTGAGCGCGGCCAGTTGCGAGGACAGGCGGTTGCGGCGGATGTAGCCGTCGTTGTCGGCCATGGTCTGTATCGCGCGGTTGACGCTGCCCAGCGAGCTGGCCAGGATGCCCGGCAGGCCCTGGCTCAGCGGGCGACGGCTGTAGTCGCCGGCGCTGATGGCCTTGAAGCAGGTGTTGATTTCCTTGAAGTAGGTTTCGATCAGGTCGAGGAAGTCGTTGAGCTGCCAGGCGAGCTTGCCCACTTCGCCCAGGTTGCGGGTGCCGGTGGCGCGGTGGTGCAGTTCGCCGGAGCTGGCGTAGCCCAACTGCTCGTGCAGGGTGTTGAGCAGGCCGAAGATGCGGCCGCTGTGGCGCCACAGCAGCAGGGACAGGGCGATGGAGACGGCGAGCAGCAGCGCGTCCACGATGCGGCCGACGATCTCGGGGAACAGATAGCCGTCCAGCAGCGAGAAGGCCACCAGCAGGTTGAAGCTTATGATGCACCAGCCCAGCTGGGTGCGCAGGAAGGGCGGCTTGTGTTGGAACTGGTTCATGCGGCGACTCCCGGCGCTTGCAGCACCTGGGCGTTGAGGGACAGGATGAAGTCCTGGTAGCTGACGCCTTTGTCCGCCAGCACTTGCTGCAGCCAGGCCACGGAGGCGTCTGGCGCGGTGGCCTTGTTGTGGCTGGCTTCGATCTGGCGCATCTGGGCGTAGACCGGTTCGATGGCGTTGATGGCTTCCTGGCTGGGCGGGCGGCGCACGGAGTAATAGCCTTGCAGCTGGCCGCGCAGGTCGTAGTCCGGGGTGACGTTGGCCAGCACCCAGTAGTAGTCGCCGTTTTTGCTGTGGTTTTTCACCACGGCGAAGAATTCCTGGCCCTGTTGCAGGGTTTTCCACATCAGCCGGTAGGCGCCGCGCGGCATGTCGGGGTGGCGGATCAGATTGTGCGGCTTGCCCAGCAGCTCGTGCTCGGCGTAGCCGGCGATGCGCATGAACACGCGGTTGGCGTAGGTGATGTGGCCGGTGGGGTCGGTCTTGGTGATGATCAGTTCATGAGGAGCGAGCCGGATTTCCTTGCTGGCCGTGCCGGCGGCGGGGTGCGTCATGGTCTGTTTCTCTCTTATTTGTCGATTGCATAACCTCAAATGTTCATTTTCGGCCACTGGCCCAGTAGGGGCAAGCGTTTATTTATTTGTACTGCCCATGCTTGACGCGGTGCTGCTTAAATTACTTCTTAATAATCCAGTTCTTATAAAAACAAAAAGGATGCCTGTGGCATCCTTCGCGGTTTGGCCGAAATGGGCCTCAGATCGTAAACCGGCGCTCAGAGTTTGACGATCTGGCGGATCTGGGACACGCAGGCGCGGGCGTCGTCTATCAGCTTGGCGAATGCCGGGCTGTTGATCTCGGCGTGGCTGAGCCAGCGCACCTTATTGCTGATCCGGTACTGGACGCGGATGCCGGCCGCGGTCTGCTGCTGCTTGGCGTCCACTTCGTACCAGGGGGAACTCACCTTGCATTCGAAGGCCGGCTGGATGGCCTTGGCGCCCTTGAGCAGCACGTCGGACTGCATGGCGCTGGCGTCGCCCAGATAGACGTCGGCCAGGTTGCCGTTGCGCTTGTAGTTGTCGAAGCTGTCCCACACGCCCTTGAAGTGGGAGTCGTAGAGAAACAGGCCGGAAATCTTCTCCAGCATGCGCGGGTCGCGCACGCTCATGCGCAGCGGATAGCTGGACGGCACCATGAAGGAGGTTTTGTCGCGCTGGACCTTGCAGTCTTCCGGCTGGCCGCTCAGGCGGTTGCACAGGCTCTGGTCGGTGGCGCTGACGCCCTGGTAGCGGTCTTGCAAAATGGTGTCGATCAGCGTGGAGTTGGCCAGTTCGATATCGGCGCGAACGTCGGCGCTGCCGTCGGCTTTCAGCGCGTTTTCGCGCTTGATGTTCAGATCGGTGCGCGCGGCTTCCATCGGCACCTGGGTCTGGCTGACCACGCCGTCCTTGCCGATGATGAAGGCCCAGCGGTCTTGCAGGTCAGACATGATGCGGCCGGGCTGGAAGAAGGGGTTGGTCGGGTCCAGCCACCAGGTCTGGCCGGCGATGTCGGCGCGGACGATCATGTGGTTGGGCGCGCCGACGCCGGGCAGCAGCAGCGGCGGGGCGAATTTGCCGCGGTAGATCAGCGCCGGCTCGGCGGCGACGCCGGCGCGGCGCAGCATGGCGGTCAGCAGGGTGGAGAGGTCTTTGCAGTCGCCGTAGCCGTGCTTTTCGATTTCCGCCAGCGTGAACGGCACCAGGCCGCGCTCCGCCAGCCGGGTGTCGTTGAGGTAACGGTAGTTGCGGTTGATGTGCTGCATGAAGGCGGCCGCCTGCTCCGCGGCCGGTTTGCCCTGGTTGGCGGCCACCACGGCGGCGGCGGCCGGCGGCAGCGGCGCGGCCAGGATTTCGTTGTAGCGGCGGGCGTGGGCGCCGAAGTGGTCTTGCGGCTGGTCCGAGGTGGCGATCACCAGCTGCGGCCATTCGCGCAGCGCGCTGTTGTTCCACTCGTTGATGTAGTTGAGGTAGCGCGGCCGGCGCAGCGATACCTTGATGCGTTTGCGGTCCGCGCTGGCGTCCACCGCGTAATCGTCCAGCATCATGCCGCGCCAGATCAGCGGGCGGGTGGACTGGAGCTCGAAATTGAAGCTGTCTTCGCGCGCTTTTTGCGGGCCTAGGTCCAGTTGGTAGCGCAGCTGGCGCACCAGCGGCTGCGCCACGCTGTGGGTCTTGATGCGGTAGGACACGGTGCTGCCCACCGACAATTCCGGGAAGGCCATCCAGGTTTGCATGTCGCGGCTGACGCCGGCGTCCGGATTGGGCGCGGCGCGGGTTTCGATCTGGGATTTGCCCAGTTTGATCACTTTGCCGTTGGGCTGGATCACTTCGGCTTGTTCCACCCGCAGCCGGTCTTCGGCCGGGTAGGTGAAATCGATGCGGGACAGCTGTTCGCGGCCGGAGGGGTGGAGGATGGTGAATTGCTTGCTGGTGACGCAGTCCAGGCTGTTGTCTTTATTGTGCTGGCAGCTGACGGCGGTTTTGACCGCCAGCGGCGCTTCGCTGACCGGCTGCAGCGCGGCGGCGCTGAAGCTGCTGTAGAGGCCGGCGGCCAGTCCGAGAGTGAGTGTACGCATATTGGAATCGAAAAGTGTGATGTCGCGGTGATGATTATACGGCGCGAGGATGGTGAAAACGCGCATCCGGCGTCCGCGCCGCCGGATGGGATCAAGCCTTCCATGTTCGCATATTAGCGCTTGCGAATGTGTATGGTTTTTGTGCGGCAGTCCTGTGGTGAGACGCCGGCAGACACATTCAGGGAGGGCTGGGCTGCGCGTTGCGATGGCTGGAGCGGGGGTGACGGTTTGGAGCGGCCGGCGGGCGCCGGCCTGACTCGTCTGTTACGGCGCTTCGGTGGCGAAGCCTATCTTGCTGATGCCCCCTTGCTGGGCGCTGGCCAGGGTCTTGGCCACCGTCTCGTAGCGCACGCTCTTGTCGGCGAACAAGTGCAGCTCCACTTGCGGGTTGTCGCGGGCGGCGGCGGCGAAGCGCGCGTCCAGTTCGCCTTCCGGTACTTTGACGTCGTTCCAGAACACCGCGCCGGCGGCGTCGATAGCCAGCCGGATTTCCTTGGGCTGGCTCTGCTGCGCGGCGGCGCTGGCCTGCGGCAGGTCCAGCTTGACGGTATTGGTCAGCAGCGGGGTGGTGATGATGAACACCACCAGCAGCACCAGCATCACATCCACCAGCGGGGTGGTGTTGATGTCCGCCATCGGGGCGGAGCCGCCCTTGTCGAAACTACCGAACGCCATCGATTTCTCCGGACTGAGTCAGCAGCTGGGCGTGCAGATCGTGGGCGAAGTAGTCCATGTCCTGCGCCATGATGCGCTGCATGCGGGTCAGGGCGTTGTAGGCCAGCACCGCCGGGATGGCGGCGGCCAGGCCGGCGGCGGTGGCCACCAGCGCTTCGCCGATCGGGCCGGCCACCGCGGCGATGGTGACCTGACCGGCCGCGCCGATGTTCACCAGCGCGTGGTAAATGCCCCATACCGTGCCGAACAGGCCGATGAAGGGCGCGGTGGAGCCCACCGAGGCCAGCACGGTCATGCCGGTTTCCTGCTTGCCGTTTTCCTGAGCCAGGCCTTTGCGGATGGCGCGGGTCAGGAACTCGTCCAGGTCGCAGCTCTGGCCCAGCGGGCGCTCAGCCTGGCTGCGGTAGTGGCGCAGCGCGGCCAGGCCCTGGCGGGTGAGGTTGGCGAAGGGCGCGCGCGAATCCTGCAGCTGGGTTTCCGCCTGCTTCCAGTTCGGGGCGTCCCACAGCGCGGCTTCGGCCTGCTTGTTGGCGCGGCGGATGTGCCAGGTGCTGACGCCGCGCACCAGGATCAGGTACCAGGTCAGCACCGACATCAGGACCAGGATCATGAACACCGCGACCAGCACGGCGTCCCCTTGTTGGAATACAGTCATTAGATTCATGGTTTTGCAGACTTCAAAGAAAATTCAACGGGAATGAAAAAAGTGTATGGAATGGGCTTGCCGCCGCGTTGGGCAGGAATGAAGCGCCAGCGTTTGGCAGTGTCCAGCGCCACACTGTCCAGTCGGGGAGAACCGCTGCTTTTGGCCAAGCTCACGTCTTGCGGCAGGCCTTGGCTGCTGACATGCACCCGCAGCTGCACAGTGCCGGTTTCGTCTTCTTCAATGGACATCGCCGGGTAGGCCGGTTTGGGGTTGTTCGACTGCCGGTCGCGAAAAGGGGGAGCGCGAGTGGCTGCCGTCGTTTCGGCGGCGGGGTCCAGCGAGCGTTCGGCCTCGACGGGGGCGGCTGTTGCCATGGCGCTGCTGATCAGCGCCAGGACGATGGTCGTTGTCGCCAGTATGGAGCCGTTTTGGCGAAATGCCGCTGGGAGTTTCATGATCTGGCAGACTTCAAAGAAAATTCAACGGGAACGATAAAGGTGTAGGCGATGGCTTCGCTGCCGCGCTTGGCCGGGGTGAAGGTCCAGCGCTTCACCGCCGCCACGGCGGCGCGGTCCAGCCGCGGGAAGCCGCTGCTGTTGGCCAGCGCCACGTCCAGCGGCTGGCCCTGGGCGGACACGTGCACGCGCAGCTGCACGGTGCCGGTTTCGCCTTCTTCAATGGACAGCGCCGGGTAGGCAGGCTTGGGGTTGTTCAGATAGCCGCCCCGGTACATCGGCTCGGTGATCGAGGGTTTGGCGTCGGCGGACTGGCCGCGGGAGCTGCCGCCCTCGGCGGAGTTGGCGGCCGGGCTGGGCTTGCTTTCCGCCGCGGGGGCGGCGGTGGGCACGCTGATGGCCTTGGCGCTGGGCGCGGCCGGGGCGGGCGTGGCCATCACCTTGGGTTTGACCGGAGTCGGTTTCGGCGTCGGGGTGGGCTTGACCTGCGGCGTCGGCTTTTTCTCGGGCTTGGGCTGCTGCTTGGGCGCAGCCGGCGCGGCGGCCTTGCTGGGCGCGGCCAGGCTGATCATTTCCATGCTGGCGACGCGCGGCAGCGTGATCGGTTGCTGCATCGCCACTGCGCCGCCCATCAGCACGAAGACCAGAGCATGCAGGCCCACGGTGCTGGAGAGCGCCGAGTATTGAAGAATTCGCTGGTTCATGACGGTGATGATAATACAAACTATTCTCATTATCCAAGCTGGAAAACGCGTATATCCCTAAGTCATTGACATGGATAAATGAATGACGGGAAAAGGATTTTGCCAAGCGCCGCGCCCGCCGGCGCGCCGGAGCGTTCCGGCGCTTGCAATCCATGGTTTTGCCTGCATATCTTGCAGCATTGGCCACGGCGGAGTGCCGGTGGCGACATTATTGGAATACAAAACATGCAACAGTTCGACGGAACCACCATCGTGTCCATTCGCCGCGGCAATCGCGTGGCGCTGGGCGGGGATGGCCAGGTCACCCTGGGCAACATCGTGATCAAGGCCTCGGCGCGCAAGGTGCGCAAGCTGCACGGCGGCAAGGTGCTGGCGGGCTTTGCCGGCGGCACCGCCGACGCCTTCACCCTGATCGAGCGTTTTGAGGCCAAGCTGCAAAAGCATCAGGGCAATCTGCTGGTGTCGGCGGTGGAGTTGGCTAAGGATTGGCGCACCGATCGCATGCTGCGCAGGCTGGAGGCGATGCTGATCGTCGCCGACAAGGATTGCACTCTGATCATCACCGGCAACGGCGACGTGCTGGAGCCGGAAGACGGCATCGCCGCCATCGGTTCCGGCGGCGCCTACGCCCAGTCCGCGGCGCGCGCATTGTTTGATAACACCGATCTGCCGCCGGAAGTGGTGGTGAAGAAATCGCTGGAGATCGCCGGCGACATCTGCATCTACACCAACCACAACCATGTGATCGAGCTGTTGGGCGAAGCCGAAGAGCCGGCAGCCAACTGAGCCGCCCGATTCAAGAATCAAATCGCCGGGAGCGCCGCTTCCGGCTGGAGAAAGTCATGACGCAAATGACCCCGCAGGAAATCGTCCACGAGCTGGACCAACACATCATCGGCCAGAACGCGGCCAAGCGCGCGGTGGCGGTGGCCCTGCGCAACCGCTGGCGCCGTCAGCAGGTGGACGAGCCGCTGCGCAGCGAAATCACTCCCAAGAACATTCTGATGATAGGCCCCACCGGCGTGGGCAAGACCGAGATCGCCCGCCGCCTGGCCAAGCTGTCCGGCGCGCCCTTCATCAAGATAGAGGCCACCAAGTTCACCGAGGTCGGCTATGTCGGCCGCGACGTGGACACCATCATCCGCGATCTGGTGGAAGTGGCGATCAAGGACACCCGCGACACCGCCATCAAGCGCAACCGCCCGCGCGCGGAAGACGCGGCCGAAGACCGCATTCTGGACGTGCTGCTGCCGCGCCCGCGTCAGCAGGCCGGCTTCTTCGGCGGCGAGCCGGAGGCGGAAACCAAGCCGGAAGACGGCGCCACCCGTCAGAAATTCCGCAAGATGCTGCGCGAAGGCGCGCTGGACGATAAAGAGATCGAAATCGAAATCGCCGCGCCGGCGGCGCAGATGAACGTGATGGCCCCGCCGGGGATGGAAGACTTCGCCAGCCAGCTGCAAGGCATGTTCCAGGGCCTGGGCTCCGGCAAGAAGCAGACGGCCAAGATGAAGGTGACGGAGGCGCGCAAGCAGCTGATCGACGAAGAGGCCGCCAAGCTGGTCAACGACGAGGAGCTGCGCGCCGAGGCGCTGAAGAACGTCGAGCAGAACGGCATCGTGTTCCTGGACGAGATCGACAAGGTCACCAGCCGCAGCGAAGGCCAGGGCGGCGCCGACGTCTCTCGCGCCGGCGTGCAGCGCGATCTGCTGCCCCTGGTGGAAGGCACTACCGTGTCCACCAAGTACGGCATGGTCAAGACCGACCACATCCTGTTCATCGCTTCCGGCGCCTTCCAGCTGTCCAAGCCGTCGGATCTGATCCCGGAACTGCAAGGCCGCCTGCCCATCCGTGTCGAACTGTCTTCGCTGACCGTGGACGACTTCAAGGCCATCCTCACCAGCACCAACGCTTGTCTGACCCGCCAGTACCAGGCGCTGATGGCCACCGAGGGCGTGGAACTGGAGTTCGTCGACAGCGGCATCCAGCGTTTGGCCGAGATCGCCTGGCAGGTCAACGAGAAAACCGAGAACATCGGCGCGCGCCGTCTCTACACCGTGATGGAAAAGCTGCTGGAAGAAGTGGCTTTCGACGCCAAGGCCGGCCGCTGCGAGATCGACGCCGGCTATGTGGACAGCAAGCTGGAGCAAGTGGCCGAGCGCGAAGATTTGGCGCGTTACGTGCTCTGATCCACTCCTATATATATGGAAACGCAAACGGCGGCCGATGGCCGCCGTTCTCGCATCCGCGTCAGCGCGCCTCGCATGCCGGCTTGGCGGGAGGGGCGGCCGCCAAATCGCGGAACGCCTCCGGGTGGCGCCGCCAATACCAGTCCTTCACCTCCTCGTGGTCCAGCTCCAGGAAAGCCTTCAGGCCCGGCAGCAGCAGCATAGGCAGCACGGTGGCCAAATGCAGCAGCGCGAAAATCAGGTAGACCTGATCAAGCGGCAGCACATGCAGCATCGCGCCGGCCAGGGCCGGCCCCAGCATCGATCCTATCTTCACCAACATCACATTGATGGCGGAAAAGCGCGCGCGGTAATTTTCAGGCACCGCCAGCGTGCGGTGGGTCTGGCCTATCAGTTGGTTCAGCGCGAACATCAGCCCCATCACCGCGAAACAGGCCAGGATCAACCAGGGATTGGAGCTCAAGGCCACCACCAGCATCAGCACGCCGCAGACCAGCATGCCGAAGGTGCGCGCCTGATAGCGGCTGAAGCGGCGCAGCAGCACATGGGTGAACCAGAGCGAGCCCAGCAGCATGCCGGCGCTGATCGCCGCCTCGCAACCGCCCAGCCAGGCTGCGGACAAACCCAGCGCGTGCAGCTTGACCGGCAGCAAGGTGGTCACCAGCGGCATGAAGGCCACCAGGGTGATGAAAACCGCCAAGGTCCAATAGCGTTCGAGCGGAATGCGCCAGCGCGCGTACAGGCCGCTGCGGATATCTTCCAGCCAGGGGCTGCGGACGGCGCCCGCCGCGCGCGGCGGCACGCGCACATATAAGGAAGCCGCGGCGGCCACCACCAGCAAACAGGCGTAGGCCAGCAGAGTCAGGGTGGAGCTGGTCGCCGCCATCAGGCCGCCGCCCAGCACCGGGCCGATCAGATTGCCCGCCGACTGCGAGCTTTTCTGCAAGGACAGCGCATCGCCCAGCCTGGCCGCCGGCACCATCTCGGCGGCGATGCTGAGCATGGACGGCAGCACAATGGACCAGGCCAGCATCGCCAGCGACTCCACCGCAATCACCCAGCCGATGCGATACCAGCCCTGCGCCGCCATCAGCGCCAGCAGCAAGGCGCTCAACATCGCCAGCAGCATGCCGCCGCCAATCAGGCGGTTTTTCGGCAGGCGGTCGCCCAAGGGCGCGGTCAGCGGCAGCGACAGCAGCATCACCAAGGCGGTGATAGAGCCGAACCAGGCCATATCGCGCGCGCCGCCGGACTGCACCACCCACCAACTGATGGCGACATAACCGGCGCCCATCGCCAAGCCGCTCAGCACATCGCTCAGCATCAAGGCGTAAAACGGTGCGGGCAAGCCCTCCAATCGTTGACGCAAGGTTTGCTGCATGGATGTCTCCTGGGCGGTGGAATGCGTTCAGCTTAACAATTAATGCCTAAGGCATAAAGTCTGCGCCGAATAATTTGCCGGAAAGCGGCTTTTCCGGAAAAAACAGGGAAAACCAACCCGCTTTTGCAGCTTATCTTCCGATGGCAACAAGCTGGGAAGCCCTGTTTTCCGGGCTGTCCAAAAGTTCTTGTAAAATCGCTGCGGCATAATTCTTATTGAAATCATGCCCTTATGTTTCGATATCTGAAAAACCCTATCTTTTTTCGAAATAGGTGTTGACGGAGTCGGGGCTGTAACGTATATTTCACCTCCTCAGCAGGCAACGCAGCGACGGAAACGAAACGCAGCGATCTGCACCGATCTTTAACAAAACGAATAACCGATAGGTGTAAGT
>NZ_LDUR01000003.1:0-131222 GCF_001043705.1 Chromobacterium sp. LK11 | reverse complement strand
GTTGAAAACGACTTCGAAATGCTCATGTACCGTGTGTACACTCCGCTTTCTCAGCCGTTTTCGCCTTGTCTCGCCTTAGCTCGCGAGATCGTAAACACTTTCTGAGTCTGGATGAAAGAAACGGTCGCCTTTGGCGGCCGTTTTTGTTTGCGCCGGCGGCGCTTGAAAACGGTTTGATCCAGACCAAGGTCGGGCGGCGAACCGTCGCCTATGCTCGGCGGCACACCCTTATTGTCCTGCCGGCATGCTGACCGAATTTTCATTGATCCTGACCTTGTTGCAGCAGATGTGCGTTTACCTGGTAATTGCCTATCTCCTGTCCAAGACGCCGCTGTTCATTCCGCTGACCCAGGTCACCATCCGCCTGCCGCACAAGCTGGTGTGCTATCTGGTGTTCTCGGTGTTCTGCGTGATGGGCACTTATTTCGGCCTGCACATTGACGATTCCATCGCCAACACCCGCGCCACCGGCGCGGTGCTGGGCGGCATGCTGGGCGGGCCGTGGGTGGGACTGGCGGTGGGCTTCACCGGCGGTTTGCATCGTTATTCGCTGGGCGGGGTCACCGCCGGCGCCTGCATGGCGTCCACCATGGCCGAAGGCCTGCTGGGCGGGCTGGTGCACCGTTATTTCGTGCGGCGCGGCCAGGTGGGGCGGGTGTTCGACCCGCTGGCGGTGGCCGCGGTGGCGCTGCTGGCCGAATGCCTGCAGATGTTGATTCTGCTGGCGGCGGTCAAGCCCTTCGCCGCCGCCTGGCATCTGGTGCGCAGCATCGCGCTGCCGATGATGATAGCCAACACCCTGGGCGCGGCCATGTTCATGCGCATCCTGCTGGACCGGCGCGCGCTGGCGGAGAAGTATTCCTCCGCCTTCTCCTCCAAGGCGCTGCAGATCGCCGCCCGCGCCGAGGGCGTGCTGCGCCACGGTTTCGACCGCGACAACTGCATGACCATGGCGCGCATCCTGTACGAGGAGCTGGGCGTGGGCGCGGTGGCGCTGACCGATCGCGAACGGCTGCTGGCCTTCATCGGCGCCGGCGCCGACCACCACCTGGCCGGCACGCCCATCACCTCGCCGCTGACCCAGCGCGCCATCGCCGCCAACCAGGTGGTGTACGCCGACGGCAACGAGACGCCGTACCGCTGCTCCATCAGCCCGGCCTGCAAGCTGGGCTCCTCGCTGGTGATCCCGCTGCGCGGCGAGGACGAGCGGGTAATCGGCACCATTAAGCTGTACGAGACGCGCAACAAGCTGTTTTCCGGCATCAACCTGACCCTGGGCGAGGGCATCGCCCGGTTGCTGTCCAATCAGATCCTGCAAGGCAAGTACGAGCAGCAGAAACAGCTGTTGGCCCAGACCGAGATCAAGCTGCTGCACGCCCAGGTCAATCCGCATTTCCTGTTCAACGCGCTCAACACCCTGTCCGCGGTGATACGCCGCAACCCGGAGCACGCGCGCCAGCTGGTGCAATATCTGTCCACCTTTTTCCGCAAGAACCTGAAGCGTTCCAGCGAGATGGCCACGCTGGGCGACGAGATCGACCATGTCAGCGCCTATCTGCGCATCGAGGAGGCGCGCTTCGCCGGGCGGCTGCAGGTGGAGATAGAAGCGCCGGAGGCCGCGCGCCGGGCCGAGCTGCCGGCGTTTTCCCTGCAGCCGCTGGTGGAGAACGCGATCAAGCACGGCACCTCGCAATTGCTGGAACCGGGCCGCATCCGCATCGCCGCCCGCTGCGACGCACAAGGCCTGCGGGTGACGGTGGAGGACAACGCCGGGCTCTACCGCAAGCCGGAGCATAGCGACGGCCTGGGCATGTCGCTGGTGGACCGCCGCATCCGCGCCCGTTACGGCGAGGCCTACGGGGTGGCGGTGGACTGCGCGCCGGAGCTTTACACCCGGGTCAGCCTGTTGCTGCCCTGCCGCTGTCCGCGGGCGGACGAACAGCGCGCCGGAGCGGCGGCGTGAGCGCGGCCGGCCTGCCCAGCGCGCTGCTGGTGGACGACGAGCCGCTGGCGCGCGACGAATTGCGCCAGCTATTGCTGGCCGCTGGCGGCCTGGACATCGTCGGCGAGTGCGGCAACGCGGTGGAGGCCATCGCCTTCATCCATCGCCGCAAGCCGGACGTGGTGTTTCTGGACATCCAGATGCCGCGCATCAGCGGCCTGGAAATGCTGGCGATGCTGGACCCGGAAGCCATGCCGCAAGTGGTGTTCGTCACCGCCTACGACGCCTACGCGTTGCAGGCCTTTGAAGAGCACGCCTGCGACTACCTGCTGAAGCCGGTGGACCCGGCGCGGCTGGCCAAGACCCTGGCGCGGCTGCGCCAGCGCGCCAGGCCGCCGGAGGCGATGCGAGCCCTGGCGCCGCTGAACCTGATTCCCTGCCAGGGCGTCAACCGCATCGTGCTGTGCCGCTTGGAGGAGGTGGCCTACGTCTGCTCCCGGCTCAGCGGCGTGTACGTGGTGGACGCCGCCGGCGCGGAGCGTTTCACCGAGCTGACGCTGCGCACGCTGGAAGAGCGCACGGATCTGTTCCGCTGCCACCGGCAATACCTGGTGCGCTTGTCGGCGATACGGGAAATCCTGTTCGGCGACAACGGCGTGGCCACCGTCTGCACGCTGGACGGCCACAGCCTGCCGGTCAGCCGCCGCTATCTGAAGCCCTTGAAGGACGCGCTGGGCATCGCGAGCTAGTGGCCCGCCCGTCCGAATGCGCCGCGCATCCCCCGCCGGTGTGCTAAACCTCAGTCCAGGGGGAGACATTCGATGACAAAACCAATACTGCTGTGCGCGGCCTGGGCGCTGGGCTGCGCGCCCGGCCTGCTCCACGCCTGCAACGGCACGGCGACCCAGGACAGTTCGCCGAACATCACCCGGCCGGACCTGCACGGCATTGCCGTCTTCCTGCCGCAATTGCTGGAGAACAATCAGAACAGCCCGTTCGCCGAACTGCTCTACGTGGTGGCCAGGCATTACAAGGAAGGCAAGATCAGCTTCAGCATCGAGCCGGTCAAGCGCGTCTACATGGACACCAACGACAAGAACGCGGACTTCCGTTTTCCCATCATGAAAGTGCGCGAAGGCGCCGACGACGCCACGCCCTACCAGTTCACCAAGGAGATGCTGGGCAAGGTCACTTTCGTGCTCTACACCCACAAGACCAAGCCGTTGGACAAGGAAGACGTGCTGCGCATGGCCAATCTGGCCAAATACAATATCGAGGCGCCGCCGGTGAACTGGGGCTTTCCCAGCAAGAGCGTGGTCAATCTGGAGCTGTCGCTGAAAAAGCTGAACCTGGGCCGGGTGGACGGAGTGTTGTGGGCGCAGGAGGAGGCGGATTACCTGGTGCGCAAGTTCAAGCTGAACAATATCCGCCGCGCCCGCTTCGACGACTACCCGGACGTGTTCTTCCTCAACTGCAACCGCCGCGGCGATTTCGTCCACCAGGCGCTGAACCGGGCCATCCGCGCCGCGCGCGCCAGCGGCGAACTGCAGAAAGCCTATGCCAAGGTGCATAAGCCGTATCAGGATTGGCAGCCCTGAGAACCTGTTTACGATCTGCTGCGCGTCGGCGATACGGCGTTGAAACCGAGCTCAAAATGCTCATGTACCACGCGTACATTCCGCTTTTTCGCTCGTTTTCGCCTTGTCTCGCCTTAGCTCGCGAGATCGTAAACACGTTCTGAGGGACTGTTCAAAGCCTGCTGCGCTTAGAACCTGTGTACGATCTGCCGCGCGTCGGTAGAGACATTGTGCGATGAGTGCCCGCTTCGAAATGCTCATGTACCACTTATACATTCCGCTTTCTCAGCCGGTTTCGCCTTGTCTCGCCCTTGCTCGCGAGACTTTGAACAGGCCTTGAGCGCCGCTCGCTCCGTTCTGGCCGCCGCTGGCGACGCCATGCTGCCGCTGAGCCGGTTTCCGCCACATGGAGGCCGCGCCCGCGCGTAAGTTCCGGGTAAGACTATCACCGGAGCTGACAAAAATGGATCACGCATTGACCTTCGTGATCGCCACCCTTTGCCTACTTGCCATCTGCTACCGCCTGTACGGGGTGTTCTTCACGCGCAAGGTATTGGGTGTCGATGATAGCGCCGTGACCCCGGCGCATGAATTGCAGGACGGCAAGGACTATGTGCCCACCAGCAAGTGGGTGGCGTTCGGCGGCCACTTCGCCGCCATCGCGGCGGCCGGCCCGCTGGTGGGGCCGGTGCTGGCCGCCCAGTACGGCTATCTGCCCAGCATGCTGTGGCTGTTGATAGGCTGTGTGATCGGCGGCGCTGTGCACGACACCGTGGTGCTGTTCGCCTCGATGAAACATCACGGCAAATCGCTGTCGGAAGTGGCCAAGACCGAACTCGGCCCCTGGGCCGGCTGGTGCACCGGCCTGGCCATGCTGTTCATCATCACCATCACCATGGCCGGCCTGTCCATGGTGGTGGTGCATGCGCTGGAGCGCAATCCCTGGGGCGCGTTCGCGGTGAGCATGACCATTCCCATCGCCATCGCCGTCGGCCTGTGGGAGCGCGTCACCGGCAGCATGAAGAACGCCAGCTATGTCGGCGTCGCCGCCATCATGGCCTGCGTGTTCGCCGGTCCTTACATCCAGGGCACCGCGCTGGGCGAACTGCTGACGCTGAAGGCGTCCACCGTGTCCTTGCTGCTGCCCGTCTACGCCTTCTTCGCCACCGCGCTGCCGGTGTGGATGCTGCTGACCCCGCGCGCCTGTCTGTCCAGCTTCATGAAGATAGGCGTGTTCGGCCTGCTGGTGGTGGGCGTGGTGTTCATCAACCCGCAAATCCAGTTCCCCGCCGTCACCCAGTTCATCCACGGCGGCGGCCCGGTGCTGGCCGGCCCGGTATGGCCGTTCATCTCCATCACCATCGCCTGCGGCGCCATTTCCGGCTTCCACGCCTTCATCGGCTCCGGCACCACGCCCAAGCAGATAGATCGCTGGAGCGACATCCTGCCGGTGGGCTTCGGCGCGATGCTGGCCGAATGCGTGGTGGGGGTGATGGCGCTGATCGCCGCCACCGCGCTGCACCCGGCGGATTACTTCGCCATCAACTCCGCGCCGGACGCCTTCGCCAAGCTGGGCATGCAGGTGGTGAACCTGCCGCAGCTGTCGCAGGAAATCGGCCTGGACCTGTACGGCCGCACCGGCGGCGCGGTGACGCTGGCGGTGGGCATGGCGGACATCTTCACCCGCATTCCCTGGTTCCATAATCTGGCGTCCTACTTCTTCCAGTTCATGGTGATGTTCGAAGCGGTGTTCATCCTCACCGCCATCGATTCCGGCACCCGCGTCGCCCGCTATCTGATTCAGGACTTCGTCGGCGACGCCTGGGCGCCGCTCAAGCGCACCGACTGGATGCCCGGCGCCATCGGCGCCTCGGTGGTGGCCTGCCTGCTGTGGGGCTATCTGCTGAACTCCGGCGACATCAATTCGGTGTGGGCGCTGTTTGGCGTGTCCAATCAGCTAATGGCTTCCATCGGCCTGATCATAGGCGCCACCATCATCCTGCGGCTGTCGCACAATCGCGCCTACATGATGACTTGCCTAGTGCCGCTGGCTTATCTCTACGTCACCGTCAACTACGCCGGCTACTGGATGATCAAGCACGTTTACCTGAACCCGGCGGCCAAGGGTTACAACCTGTTCAATGCCGCCATTTCCATCACCATGCTGGCGTTGGGCCTGGTGATCCTGCTGTCCGCCTGCCGCAAGTGGAGGGCGCTGCTGGCGCGCCCGGCGCCGGACGCGAGCCGGGAATTGGCCGCTGCCAAGGCTTGAGCTGAACAAAACAATGGGGTAAGACTTGGCCCGCTGGAAACAGCGGGCTTTTTTTGCGCCAGGGCCGTGAGAGCCTGTTTACGATCTTTCCGAGTGATGGCTCCAAGACATGGAATCCGCTGCGCGGATGATGATTTTCATTGCCGGGGCTGCCCGGCGAGCAGGGAGGAGATATTTGCTTGGCCAAATATCCCCTCCACCCCTAAAGGCCACCCTGCAAGCCAGGCCTGCGGCTTCCCGCCGGGTCCCGCCAGGCCCGAGGCGCGGCTGAACTCGCAGCGCGCTACCGTCGCGCTGCTCGAACAAGCAGCCGCTTAAGACCTCGGACCTGCCACCCGACGGCAGGCTTGAAGGGACCCAGGGCGCGTCGAATACGCGACTTCCTGTGTACCAAACCGTGTTTCAAGTACAGACAAAAGATCGTAAACAGGCTCTCAGGGCCTGGCGGATGTCAGCGCTTGGTAACGTAGTCGGGCAGAGCGCTGATCTTCTTCTCGTAGTCCGGCACATTGATAGGCCGCACACTGTTGTTGCCCTGAATCATCGACGGAATCGCCACCGCGTGTTCGGCCAGATCCCAGCCCAGGATGGTTTCATCCGGCTCGCCGGGGTCTTGCGGCCCGGTGATCGATTCATAGCCCAAGACGCTGTTCAAGGTGACGTTGCGGCCCAGCAGGCGGCTGATCTCCCTGAGCGCCGCGGCCTCGTCGTTGAGTGGCTGGCTGGTGCGGAACAGGCGGGAGAGGGCGGCTCTGGGCACGTAGACGCGCATCATGATGCCGGTGGCGCCGGAGTCGTTGTCCAGTGCGTAGCCGTAGGCGACTTCCGGATTGCCGGCGATATAGAGGCCGCGCCAGATCGGTTGCAGCTCCTGGGAGCGGCGGGTGATGCCACCGGTGACGATGCTTGTGGCGGCGGCGAGGGAACCGCCGTGATAGCCGGCAAAGACATAGCCCTGGTCCAGCAGCCGCTGATGGGTGGCCTGCAGACGTTCCTGGTTCCAGTTGCGGGTGGTGCCGTTGGCGAGGAATTCCACCGGCTCGCCCGGCGCGAAGAAGCTGGCGCCGGGGTGGTACTCGCGGTTGACGTGAGCGCCGTCGGCGTTGGCGGCGGCGCAAGGCTCGCTATCGGCCGGGCAGGTCAGCGACAGCACGTCCGCTCTTTGCGCGTCGTCGGCGCTGGCGCCGGCGTGGTTGGCGCGGTAGGCGTTCAAGCGCGCCTCCGCCTCGGCCAGGCCTTCGCGGGCCATTTCCGGCGTTTCGCGCACCGCGGTGCCCAGCTGTGCCAGCGCCTCCGGATCTTGCGCGCCGCTGACCGGGCGGGAATGGATCAAGTCATCGACCACCTGGCGGAAGCGATCGAAGGACAGCCGGGTGGCGATGTATAGCCCGACGATGTTTTCCACCCGGAAGCCGCAAGCGGACAGTTCTTCCCAGCCCCTGGGCTGGCGGCTGCGGGCCAGCGACTCCAGCGGAATGCCGCAGACGCGGTGGGCGGACAGCGCGCCCAGCGCGTTTTCCTTGCTGAAGTGCACCCGGTGTTGGATGGGCGCTTTGGCCAGCGGCTTGAATTCATTGATCTGCGGCTTGCCGGCCACCACCTTGTACAGCGCGCCTTCCCAGGTCTTGTTCAACTGGCAGCGGTTTTGGGTGACGTAGTTGTAGATGGCGTCCAGCGGGTCCAGCCAGCACAGCAGGATGCCGCTATGCCATTCGCTCCAGCGCTTTTGGCGGTTGTGCTGCGCTGGCGCGGCGGTGTAGCCCACGCCCGGCCAAGACAGGATGATGTCGTTCCTTGGATTGGCGGAGCTGAACGCCAGCTTGGCCTTGTCCGGCCAGCGCGCCAGCGCGGCGTCGTCCAGGTCCACGCTGTACAGCGGCGAGTGATCGACGATCTTCTTATTGCTGTCCATGTCCATGATGAACAGCTTGATGCTGGTGGGCGCGTCTTTGCCGATGGGCACCGCCCAATTCAGCGTGAACCATTCGGTGCGGCGCTTATGGGTGAATTTCTTGACCTTGCCGTCCGGGGTGGCCAGTTCAATGGTCAAGGTGCCCGGCGCGTGACCGGTGCCTTGGCCGTCGTTGATCCGGACCTTGGCGAAATCGTCGATCTTGATGGTGGCGCTGTTATTGGCGGCGGTGGTGAAACGGTCTTGCACGAACATCGAGTAATACAGCACGCCTTCGTCCGGCGACGGGGTGATTTGCAGCGGCAACGAGGTGCTGATGAATTTGCCCGGTTCCGCCGGCGAGAGAATGCAGTTGTCCGCGCATTGTTTGAAGATTTCGAAATCGGTTTTGATGACGGAACTGGCGGCCTGTTTGAAACTGGCGGTCTGCGCCGTTCCGGCGGCAAAGGGGCTGGCTTCGTCGGTTTCGCACGCGGACAATAAGGGAATCAGGCCCGCGGCAAGGGCAAGGCTTTTATACAATCGCATATGGCGCTCCTAAGTGATGGAATGAAGCGAGCGAGCCATTGTTGTGATCATTTTTTTAAATGATTGAATTTTATATTTACAGTATTCCGGTGTTTGTTTTTTGAGGTCAATGGTAAATAATTACAGTTCTATGTCATTGATTTTGATTGGTAAATTGTTTTTTAGGAAAGTATTGAATAAAGATAATTTTGTAAGGACTTTATTGTTTTTTCTATTGGTTAGATGGGTGGGAGTTTAAATGTGGATGGCATTTTATTGGCCGCAGTTTTTTTTATTGCGGGGAGGGAATGGAAAGCGGAATGGCGATGTGGTTTCAATCCGACCGCCCTGGCTTGACGTAATGCGCCGGTGTGCCAACAATTTCCGTCTGCGTGCCGTTGCGGCATTGTCAGTGTCGGCGTAGGCGTTAATGGCGGGCGCTGGCGGGGAGCTTCTTCGTGGGCTGCCGGTTCCAAGATGCCGGTCTGTCAACCCTGCCAGGCGTCTGCCGCCTCCATTCTGCGTTGTCTTGAGGTATCCGCCTGACTTGCCAACCGACTCTGTCAGCCGTCGTGTGGCATCGTTAATGTCGGAGCACGAGTCAATGGCGGGCGCTGGCGGGGAGTCCTCGCGGGCTGCCGGCTCCAAGATGCCGGTCTGCTAACCCCGCCAGATGCCTGTCGCTCCCGCTTGGCTGTCCAGGATGGAGCCTGTCGGGTGACAAATATTCGGGATGTCTTGTCTGTGTTGGTACACGCGTCAATGGCAGGCGCTGGCGGGGAGCCCCTTCGTGGGCTGCCGGTTCCGATATGCCGGTCTGCTAACCCTGTCAGCTGCCTGCCGTTCCATTTACGGTATTTATTGGGAGAGGAATGCCTGAGAAGGCTAAGCTGCGGACCGCGCTGCCTTGACTTATCCATCTCGCTCGCCAACAATCCCCGCGTGCCGTCGTAAATCTCGGCACAAGTGGGTTTGACAGCTCCTAAAGTATATCGGCAGACACTGCCGCCTTCGTGCGGCAATGTCTGTGTCGGCGCACGCGTAAATGGCAGGTGCCGGCAGGGAGCCCCTGCGTGGGCTGCCGGTTCCGATATGCCGGTCTGTCAACCCTGTCAGGTGCCTGCCGCTCCCGTTTGACAGCGGGAAGCAGGTGTAGCCCATATCGGAGACGTCATCATGATTGATTCGAATCGCGTTCCGCGAACCTCGTTTTCCCTTGACCCTGACCCGCTGAGCGTTGCTTATCGCCACGTTTAAGCGCTGAGTCCCCTTGCTGTATCCCCTCGGCCCGTATGTCGTCACGCCGCATGGCAAGACGGTGGCGGCGCCTTGGCCGGGGTAGGCGAGCGTCTCAATAGCGCGCTGGCTGGGCATGGCAAGGGCCTTGGGCAAATATCAGCGGCCGTCGGCTTTCTCCGCGTGGGTATCGCTGCGCTCCACCCACCCTACCCATGGGGTGTAGCGCGAGGCGTCAGTCCGTAGGGTGGGTAGAGCCATCGGCGATACCCACCTGCAGCGGCTTCGGGAGCCCGCCGACAGCCGGTCTTGAACCGGCCCTCAACGCACAAACCGCAGCGGCAGGCCCTGGCAGTCCGGCTGGATGCGGCCCTGGAACCAGGCCAATTGGCCGGAAACGATGGTGGCGCTGACCGCGTGGCGGAAGGCCAGGTGCGGGAACGGGGTCCAGCCGCAATGGGCCAGCAGCGGGTCATGGCAGACCGGACGCGGCGCCGGCAGGGGTTCCACCAGCGTCAGATCGGCCCAATAGCCTTCGCGCAGATGGCCGCGTTCGGCGATGGCGAAGCGTTGGGCCACTGCGTGGCTGGTCTTGTCCACCAGTTGCGGCAGCGTCAGTTCGCCGTCGGCCACCAGTTCCAGCAGCGCCGGCAGCGCGTGCTGGACCAGCGGCAGGCCGGCCGGGGCTTGGGTGTAGGGCTGCTGTTTTTCCTCCCAGGTGTGCGGCGCGTGGTCGGTGCCTATCAGATCGATGCGGCCGTCGCGCAGCGCCTGGCGCAGCGCGTCGCGGTCGGCGCGGCTCTTGATCGCCGGATTGCATTTGATCAAGTGGCCCAGGCGGGCATAGTCGCCGTCGTCCAGCAGCAGGTGGTGGACGCAGGCTTCGGCGGTGATGCGCTTGCCGGCGACGGGGCCGGGCTGGAACAACTCCAGTTCGCGCGCGCTGCTCAGGTGCAGCACATGCAGCTGGCTGCCGTGGCGCCGCGCCAGATCCACCGCCAGCCGGGTGGATTGGTAGCAGGCTTCGACGTCGCGGATCAGCGGGTGCTGGTCCGGCGGGATGTCGTCGCCGAAGCGCAGCCGCCAGGCGGCTTCGCGTTCGCGGATGCGCGGCGTGTGTTCGCAGTGGGTGAGGATGGGCAGCGGGCAGGCGGCGAACAGCCGTTCCAGCGCGGCCGGGTCGTCCAGCAGCAGGTCGCCGGTGCTGGCGCCCATGAACACTTTGACGCCGGCGGCGCGGTTGGGCGGCAGCGCGGCGATCAGGTCCAGATTGTGGCGGGTGGCGCCCAGGTGGAAGCCGTAATTGGCCACCGAGCCGGCGGCGGCACGGCTTTCCTTGCCCGCCAGCGCCTCCAGGCTGGTGGTGGCCGGCCGGGTGTTGGGCATGTCCATGAAGCTGGTGATGCCGCCGGCCACCGCGGCGCGGGACTCGCTGGCGATGCCGCCCTTGTGCGGCGCGCCGGGTTCGCGGAAGTGGACCTGGTCGTCGATCATGCCGGGCAGCAGCCATTGGCCGGCGGCGTCGATGTCGATGTCGCCGGGGCGGCCGGGCAGGCTGGCGTCAATGCGGCGGATGCGGCCGTTGCCGACGCGCAGGTCGGCTTCCCACTCGCGGCCGTCGCTGACCAGGCGGGCGTTGCGGATCAGGATGTCGCTCATTCAGAACTCGTTTTGCAGTGCTTTGTAGCCGCGCACCAGTTCGCTGTTGGCGCGCAGCACGTCTTCGGAGAATTCGGCGGCGGAGACGCTGGCCTTGGGCAGGCGCGCGGTGTCGCTGGCCGCGCCTATGCGTTCGGTGGAAGCGACGTAGCAGCCGGCCGGCAGCTCGCAGCCGTCCACCACCGCGTTGTGGCGCACCACGCAGCCGTCGCCGACGCGGCAGTTGAACAGCACGCTGTTGAAGCCGACGAAGACGCGTTCGCCCACGGTGCAGGGGCCGTGGATGATGGAGCGGTGGGCGATGGAGGTGTGCGCGCCGATGGCGACGGCTGCGCCGGCCTTGGAGTGGATGACCACACCGTCCTGGATATTGGAGTGGGAGCCGATGACGATGGCCTCCATTTCGCCGTTGACGTCCACTTCGTCGGCGCGGATCACCGCGTAGGGGCCGATGAAGACGTTGTCGTGGACGATGATCTTGCCGCAGAGGATGGCGGTTTTGTCGACGTAGGCGGATTCGGCGATTACCGGCAGGTGGCCGGAGGGGTTCTTGCGTATCAAGCGCTGCTCCCTGAGAGTGTGTTCACGATCTGCTGCGCTGCGGCGATACGGCGTTGAGAACATCTTCGAAATGCTCATGTACCAAATGTACATTCCGCTTTCTCAGCTGTTCTCAGCTGTTTTCGCCTTGTCTCGCTCTTGCTCGCGAGATCGTGGATAGATTATGAGAGTTGGCTGGCCGCCACCGCGTCGTGCGGGTGCAGGCTTTCCTGATGGCGGACGTCGACCCGGCTCAGGCCGTGGCCGGCCAGCGCCGCCCGCAGCCGGCGCGCGGCGTCTTCCACATACATCAGGTTGGCGCCGTTGAGGGCGGCGAAGGCTTGTTCGTCGGCGCGCTTGACCGCGGTTTGCACCGGGGTGGCCAGCGCTTGCTCGGCCAGATCTATGCGCGCCGCCAGCTCCCAGTCGGCGGCGTCGGCGGCGATATCGAAACGCAAGCGCGCCTGGCTGCGCTGGCTGTGCGGGGTGGCCAGGGTGGCGTGTTCCAGCAGCCAGTCGTAAACCGCGTCCGGCGTGGCCGCGCCGTCCTGTTGGCGGAAGGCGTCGGCGATCAGCCGGCGCGCCAGCGCGGCGGAGCAGGGGCAGGTGGAGGAGTAGGCGATTTCCACCTCGGCCCACAGTCGGCAGCCGTCGCCATCGAGTTCGGCGCCCAGCGCCGCCGGGTAGGCTTTCCAGCCGGACAGGCCCGGCGTGGCCAGCGCCGGGCGCTGGCACAAGAGTTCGAAGCGGAATTCGGCGCGGGCGGCGTCGCTGCCGCAGTCGGCGTGGCTGTCCACCATCTCTTGCAGCAGCCGGCTGAGGGCGGCCGGGCTCAGCGGCGCGGCGTCGGCGTGGGGTTGCAGCAAGCTGTAGAGCCGGGACATGTGGATGCCCTTGATCGCCGGACGGGGCAGGTTGACTTGCACGCTGGCGCGGGCGGCGACACGGCCGTGGGCGGCGTCCGCCAGCCGCAGCGGCAGCGCGATGCCGTCCATGCCCACCCAGTTCAAGGGCAAGAGCGCGGCGGCGGCGCCGCTGCGCGCGATGTCGGGCAGCGGGGCGTTCATGCGGCGTCCTCGGCGGCGCTTTCCAGAGGCGGGAACGGGTCCGGCAGCAGCACCCAGGCGGCCGGGCCGGCGGCCATTTCGGCCTCGTCCAGCAGGCAGTTGTCCAGTTGCCGGCGCAGTTCGGCTTCGTCCATGGCGATGCCGATCAGCACCAGTTCCTGGCGCGCGTCGCCGATGACGTCCTGCCAGTGGCTTTCGATCTGGCGCAGGCTGTCCTCGTCCTGCGGCCAGTATTCGCGCGGGGTGGCGGCCCACCATTGGCCGGCCAGTTCGTGGCGGCACACCGCGCCGGCCTGCGACCACAGCTGGGCGTGGGCAGGGCGGCTGGCCAGCCAGAAGTAGCCCTTGGAGCGCAGCACGCCCGGCCATTCCCGCTGTGCCAGTTCAAAGAAGCGCTGCGGGTGGAAGGGGCGGCGCGCGCGGTAGACGAAGCTGGCGATGCCGTATTCCTCGGTTTCCGGCGTGTGCTCGCCGCGCAGCTCGCTGAGCCAGCCGGGGGCGTCGGCGGCGGCGTCGAAGTCGAACAGGCCGGTGTTGAGCACCGCGTCCAGCGGCACTTGGCCGAAGCGGGCTTCGACGATGCGGGCGCGCGGATTGAGCTGGCGCAGAATGCCGGCCAGCCGCTCCTGGTCCGCGGCGTCGATCAGATCGGTCTTGTTGAGCACGATCACGTCGCAGAACTCCACTTGTTCGACCAACAGATCCGCCACCGTGCGCTCGTCGGCCTCGCCCAGCGATTCGCCGCGCTGCCGCAGATGGTCGCGCGAGGCGTAGTCGCGCAGGAAGTGACAGGCGTCCACCACGGTGACCATGGTGTCCAGCCGCGCCGAGTCGGCCAGGCTGCGGCCCTGCTCGTCGGCGAAGGTGAAGGTTTCCGCCACTGGCAGCGGTTCGGCGATGCCGGTGGATTCGATCACCAGTTGGTCGAAACGGCCTTCGTCCGCCAGCCGCGACACTTCCAGCAGCAGGTCTTCTCGCAGGGTGCAGCAGATGCAGCCATTGCTCATCTCCACCAGTTTTTCCTCGGTGCGCGACAGCGCGGCGCCGCCTTCGCGCACCAGGGCGGCGTCGATATTGACCTCGCTCATGTCGTTGACGATCACCGCCACGCGGCGGCCTTCGCGGTTGTTGAGGATGTGGTTGAGCAAGGTGGTCTTGCCGGCGCCGAGGAAGCCGGACAGCACGGTGACCGGCAGTCTGGCGTCTAGCGGGGCGGAGGAGGAGGGCGTGGGCGTCATGGCATGGGTCCGATTGAGTGATGACGATACGGGTGGCGAAGGCCTTTGGTTCTTCGCAATTTTGTTATGTTATAACATTTTATTTTTCGGCGGCAAGGATCGAATATCGCCACTAGTTCTTTCTGGCTAGTTCTTCTCGCCAAAGTACTAACCGCGACTAGTGCCAATGCGCCGCCCGGCGTCGACCTTCGGCGAATGTCGATGCTTGTCGCTAGGTTCTAAGCTTGCAATCAAGTGAAAAGGTCCGTTTCCCCCGGTGGCTGGAGCCGCCGGCCCGCGCGGCGCGGACCCCGATATTTGGAGGCAAGATGAGTCACTTTCTCGACCGTTTGAATTTCCTGGGCAAGACCCGCTCCACCTTTGCCAATGGTCATGGCGCCGTCGTCAACGAGGATCGCGGTTGGGAAAACGCCTACCGCCAGCGCTGGCAGCACGACAAGGTGGTGCGCTCCACCCACGGCGTGAACTGCACCGGTTCCTGTAGCTGGAAGGTGTATGTGAAGAACGGCCTGATCACCTGGGAAACCCAGCAGACCGATTACCCGCGCACCCGGCCGGACCTGCCCAATCACGAACCGCGCGGCTGCCCGCGCGGCGCGTCCTACAGCTGGTACGTCTACTCCGCCCAGCGCGTCAAATACCCGATGATCCGCGGCCGGCTGGCCAAATTGTGGCGCGAGGCGCGCCAGACCCTGAGCCCGGTGGAGGCCTGGGAAAAGATCAGCCAGACGCCGGAGCTGGCCAAGCAGTACAAGTCCAAGCGCGGCCAGGGCGGTTTCGTGCGCGCCAGCTGGGACGAGGCCAACGAGATCGTGGCCGCCGCCAACGCCTTCACCATCAAGAAATACGGCCCGGACCGGGTGGTGGGCTTCTCGCCGATCCCGGCGATGTCCATGGTGTCCTACGCCGCCGGCAGTCGCTACCTCAGCCTGATCGGCGGCGTGCCGCTGTCCTTCTACGACTGGTACTGCGATTTGCCGCCGGCCAGCCCGCAGACCTGGGGCGAGCAGACCGACGTGGCCGAATCCGCGGACTGGTACAACTCCACTTATCTGATGGTGTGGGGCTCCAATGTGCCGATGACCCGCACCCCGGACGCCCACTTCTACACCGAGGTGCGCTACAAGGGCACCAAGACGGTGGCGGTGTCCAGCGACTTTGGCGAAATGGCCAAGTTCGGCGACATCTGGATGGCGCCCAAGCAGGGCACCGACGCCGCGCTGGCGATGGCGATGGGCCATGTGATCTTCAAGGAATTCCACCTCGACAATCCGTCCGGCTACTTCACCGACTACATTCGCCGCTACACCGACATGCCGATGCTGGTGGCGCTGAAGCCAGACGGCGAGCGTTACATCCCCGATTACTTCCTGCGCGCCTCCCATCTGGAAGGAGGCCTGGGCGAAGACAACAACCCGGACTGGAAAACCCTGCTGATCGACGAGGCCAGCGGCGACATCGTCGCGCCCAACGGCTCCATCGGCTTCCGCTGGGGCCAGGCCGAGGGCAAGGCCGGCAAGTGGAACCTGGAGCAGAAGGACGGCGGCAACGGCCGCGAGGTGTCCGCCAAACTGTCGCTGATCAAGGACGGCGACGCGGTGGTGGGCGTGGGCTTCCCTTACTTCGGCGCCGAGCACGATGAACTGCTGACCCGCAATGTGCCGGCCAAGCGCATCCGCCTGGCCGACGGCAGCGAAACCCTGGTGGCCACGGTGTTCGACCTGATGGCGGCCAACTACGGCATAGACCGCGGCCTGGGCGGCGGCAACGTCGCCGTCGACTATATGGACGACGTGCCCTACACCCCGGCCTGGCAGCAAAAGCACACCGGCGTGAAGCCGGAACTGGTGATCCAGGTAGCGCGCGAGTTCGCGCAAAACGCGGATCAGACCCAGGGCAAATCCATGGTCATCGTCGGCGCAGCGCTGAACCACTGGTACCACATGGACATGACCTACCGCGGCATCATCAATATGCTGATGCTGTGCGGCTGCATCGGCCAGTCCGGCGGCGGCTGGTGCCACTACGTGGGCCAGGAAAAACTGCGCCCGCAAACCGGCTGGGCGCCGCTGGCCTTCGCCGGCGACTGGAACCGCCCGGCGCGGCAGATGAACGGCACCAGCTTCTTCTACGCCCACACCAGCCAGTGGCGGCATGAAAAACTGGGCGTCGGCGAAATCCTGGCGCCCACCGCCGACGGCCGCATGGCCGGCATGGCGCTGATCGATTACAACGCCAAGGCCGAGCGCATGGGCTGGCTGCCGTCCGCGCCGCAGCTGTCCGCCAACCCGCTGGAGGTGACCCGCGCCGCGGCCGCCGCCGGCCAGGACGCCGCCGCCTACGTGGTGGACGGCCTCAAGTCCGGCAAGCTGGACCTGGCCTGCAACGACCCGGACAACCCGCAGAACTTCCCGCGCAATATGTTTGTGTGGCGTTCCAACATCCTGGGCAGTTCCGGCAAGGGCCACGAATACTTCCTCAAATACCTGCTGGGCACCCAGAACGCGGTGCTGAATTCGGAAGACGACTGCATCAAGCCCACCGAAATCACCGTGCGCCCGGCGGCGGAAGGCAAGTTGGACCTGCTGGTGGTGCTGGACTTCCGCATGTCCACCACTTGCTTGTACGGCGATGTGGTGCTGCCCACCGCCACCTGGTACGAGAAGGACGACCTCAACACCTCGGACATGCACCCCTTCATCCACCCGCTGTCCGAAGCGGTGCAGCCCTTGTGGCAGTCCCGCACCGACTGGGAAATCTACAAGGGTTTCGCCAAGAAGCTGTCCGAGCTGGGCAAGGACTACCTGGGCGTGCAAAAGGACCTGGTGCTGACCCCGCTAATGCACGACACCCCGGAAGAACTGGGCCAGCCCTTCGATCCCAAGGACTGGAAAAAAGGTGAGTGCGAGCCGGTGCCGGGCAAGACCATGCCCAAGATGACGGTGGTGGAGCGCGACTACGGCGCGATCTACGACAAGTTCACCACCATTGGCCCCTTGCTGGAAAAAGCCGGCAATGGCGGCAAGGGCATCAGCTGGAAAACCGGCCATGAAGTGGACATTCTGCGCGGCCTGAACCAGGTGGCCAGCCAAGGCGCCGGCAAGGGCCAGCCCAAGCTGGAAACCGCGATCGACGCCGCCGAGATGATTCTGACCCTGGCGCCGGAGACCAACGGCCACGTGGCGGTGAAGGCCTGGGACGCGTTGTCCAAGATCACCGGCCGCGACCACACCCACCTGGCCAAGCCACGCGAGCACGACAGCATCCGCTTCCGCGACGTGCAGGCGCAGCCGCGCAAGATCATTTCCTCGCCCACCTGGTCCGGCCTGGAAAGCGAAGAAGTCAGCTACAACGCCGGCTACACCAATGTGCACGAGCTGATTCCCTGGCGCACCATCACCGGCCGCCAGCAGTTCTATCAGGATCACCAGTGGATGCGCGCCTTCGGCGAAGGCCTGTGCGTGTACAAGCCGGCGGTGGACCTGAAAACCACCCAGGCGGTGCTGGGCAAGCACGGCAACGGCAACCACGAATTGGTGCTGAACTTCCTGACCCCGCACCAGAAGTGGGGCATCCACAGCACGTACTCCGACAATCTGCGCATGCTGACGCTGAGCCGCGGCGGCCCGCACGTATGGCTGTCCGAGGACGACGCCAAGAAGGCCGGCATCGTGGACAACGACTGGATCGAGGTGTTCAACGTCAACGGCACGCTGACCGCTCGCGCCGTGGTGTCGCAGCGAGTGCCGCAGGGCATGACGCTGATGTACCACGCCCAGGAGAAGATTGTGAACGTGCCGGGCGCGGAAGTGTCCGGCAAGCGCGGCGGCATCCACAACTCGGTGACCCGCGCGGTGACCAAGCCCACCCACATGATAGGCGGCTACGCGCAGCTGTCCTGGGGCTTCAACTACTACGGCACCGTGGGCGCCAACCGCGACGAATTCGTGGTGGTGCGCAAGATGAACACAGTGGACTGGATGGATAGTCCGGCAGGAGAGCAACAATGAAAATCCGCGCTCAAATCGGCATGGTGTTGAATCTGGACAAGTGCATTGGTTGCCACACTTGTTCGGTCACCTGCAAGAACGTCTGGACCAGCCGCGACGGCGTCGAATACGCCTGGTTCAACAATGTGGAAACCAAGCCCGGCATCGGCTACCCCAAGGAATGGGAAAACCAGGAAAAATGGAAGGGCGGCTGGGTGCGCAAGCCCAACGGCAAGCTGGAGCCGCGTCAGGGCGGCCGGCTGAAAATCCTGGGCAATATCTTCGCCAACCCCAATATGCCGGCGATAGACGATTACTACGAGCCGTTCACCTACGACTACGAACATCTGCAGAACGCGCCGGAGATGAAGACGCCGCCCACCGCGCGGCCGGTGTCGGTGCTGACCGGCAAGAAGATGGACAAGATCGAATGGGGCCCCAACTGGGAGGACGATCTGGGCGGCGAATTCGCCAAGCGCAGCAAGGACGCCTTGTTTGAAGGCATCCAGAAGGAAATGTACTCGGCCTTCGAGAACACCTTCATGATGTATCTGCCGCGGCTGTGCGAACACTGCCTGAACCCGGCCTGCGTCGCCTCCTGTCCGTCCGGCTCCATCTATAAGCGCGAAGACGACGGCATCGTGCTGATAGACCAGGACAAATGCCGCGGCTGGCGCATGTGCGTGTCCGGCTGCCCGTATAAGAAGATCTATTACAACTGGACCTCCGGCAAGGCCGAGAAGTGCACCTTCTGCTACCCGCGCATCGAGGGCGGCCAGCCGACGGTGTGCTCGGAAACCTGCGTCGGCCGCATCCGCTACCTGGGCGTGCTCTTGTACGACGCCGACAAGATAGACGAAGCCGCCGCGGTGGAAGACCCGAAGAGCCTGTACGAGGCGCAGCTGGGCGTGTTCCTGGACCCGAACGCGCCGGAGGTGATCGCCGAGGCGCAGAAGCAGGGCATTCCGCAGAGCTGGATAGACGCCGCGCAGCGCTCCCCGGTCTACAAGATGGCGATGGAGTGGAAAGTGGCCTTCCCGCTGCACCCGGAATACCGGACCCTGCCGATGGTGTGGTACATCCCGCCGCTGTCGCCGATCCAGTCCGCGATGGAAAACGGCCTGATTGGCGAGAACGGCATCATCCCGGACGTCAAGGACCTGCGCATCCCCATCCAGTACCTGGCCAATCTGCTGACCGCCGGCAAGGAAGAGCCGGTGGTGAAGGCGCTGGAAACCATGGTGGCGATGCGGCGCTATATGCGCAAGAAGAGCGTGGAGAAGGTGTCGGACGCCGCCACCCTCAAGGGCACCCATCTGAATCCGGCCCAGGTGGAGGAGATGTACCAGGTGATGGCCATCGCCAATTACGAAGACCGCTTCGTGATTCCGTCCAGCCACAAGGAACTGGTGGAAAACACCTTCGAGGACAAGGCGTCCTGCGGCTTCACCTTCGGCAACGGCTGCTCCGGCGGCGAGTCCGAGGCCAGCTTGTTTGGCAAGAAGAAGGCCACCCCCATCGTGTTCCACGACATGCGGCGCGACCGCAAGTCCAATCCCGGCCAGTGAGGGAGAACGCCATGCGCATCTATCAAGCCTTATCCGCATTGCTGTGCTACCCGGAACCGGATCTGGTCGCGGCGGCGGACGACATCCGCGCCGAGGTGGCGGCCGAGCCGCGCATCGCCCGGCTGCTGGAACCGCTGCTGCTGTCCTTGGAGGGCGAGGATCTGATCACCCTGCAAGAACGCTATGTGCAGACCTTCGACCGCAACCCCAGCCATTCGCTGCATCTGTTCGAGCACATCCACGGCGAGGACCGCGCCCGCGGCCAGGCCATGGTGGACCTGCTGGCCGAGTACCAGGCCCAGGGCTTCGAGCCGGCGGGCAACGAGCTGCCGGACTACCTGCCGCTGTTCCTGGAGTTTCTGGCGCAGTGCCAGCCGGAGGAGGCCGCCCGGCTGCTCTCCGACGCGGTGCACGTGATCGCCCATGTGGCCGGCAAGCTGGCCGACAGTCACTCCCACTACGCCGGCGTGCTGCAGGGGCTAGTGCTGCTGTCGCCGGTGGCGCCGGAAGCGCTGACCGTGCCGCCGGTGCGCGACATGGACGAAATGCTGGAGACCTTCGGCCCCGGCGCGGACGGCGTGGAGCCGTTGCTGAAGCCGGCGCGGCCGGCCATCGCTCCGGTGAACTTTTACCCGCAGCGGCCGCAGGGCTGAATCCCGCTGCCAGGAGAGCAACATGAACTATCTGCACCAATTCGTATTCGGCATCTACCCCTACATCGCGCTGGCGGTGTTCCTGCTGGGCAGCCTGATCCGCTTTGACCGCGAGCAATACAGCTGGAAGAGCGAATCCTCGCAGCTGCTGTACCGCGGCCAGCTGCGGCTGGGCAACATCCTGTTCCACCTCGGCATCATCGGCCTGTTCTTCGGCCATCTGGTGGGCCTGCTGACTCCGGTGGCGGTATGGGACGCGCTGGGCGTCAGCCACAGCTTCAAGCAAGTGTTCGCGATGACGGCCGGCGGCATCATGGGCGGCCTGTGCCTGATCGGCATCCTGATCCTGCTGCACCGCCGCTTCACCTGCGACCGGCTGGCGGCCAACACCACCTGGCGCGACAAGCTGGTGTTGTTGTGGATTCTGGCCACTTTGCTGCTGGGCCTCAGCACCATCGCGGTGTCGGCGCAGCATCTGGACGGCCACGAGATGGTGTTGCTGATGAGTTGGGCCCAGCACATCGTCACCTTGCGCGGCGACGCGGCCTTCTTCATCGTCGACGCCTCGCCAGTGTTCAAGGCGCACTTGTTCATGGGCATGAGCTTGTTCGTGATCTTCCCGTTCACCCGCCTGGTGCACGTGTGGAGCGGCTTCGGTGCGGTGACCTATCTGGGCCGGGCCTGGCAGCTGGTGCGGCCGCGGGGTTGATCCGGCTGGTTTGCCTAGATTCAGCATGAGGTCGCGGCGGGGCATCCTTGGATGCTCCGCCGTTTTTCATGCCGTCCGGCTACATATAAATTCGAGAAGTTGTGAAGCGATAACAAGAGCGAACAATCCCTAACAATTCGAAACAACCGGCTGTCAACCAAACGGTTAAGCTGCCTCATCCGTTCAAATTCAGGAGTTAGCCGCATGAAACGCGCACTTGTCATCTTTTCGCTGAGCCTGGCCGGCCTGGCCTCCACCGCCATGGCGGACACTTCCACCATCGTCGGCGGCGCGCTGGGCGGCGCGGCCGGCGCGGCGGTGGGCGAGGCGGTGGGCGGCCGCAACGGCGCCATCATCGGCGGCGCGGTGGGCGGCGCCTCCGGCGCGGCCATCGGCCACGACTACGGCAAGCCGGCGGTGTCGGAACGCCGCGATGACGACGGCCGCCGCTACCGCAAGCACCGCCATCGTCACCACCGCGACAAGGGCTATTTCTGCCCGCCGGGCCAGGCCAAGAAAGGCCGCTGCTAAGCCGCCATCGCTGTCCAGCCTGCCATAGGCATTAAACCGATCGCAGTATTCAGCATGGGTCGGGCTTGATCTATATTGATGGGTGTTGGTTTCCATTGTCATGGAAAATCAAGAGAAACAGTCGATAGAGATCGGAGCCCGCCATGCTGTCCAGGCTATCCCTCGCCAGCAAGCTGCTATTGCTGCTGCTGCCTTTTTCCGCCGCCCTGATCGGCCTCGCCTCGGTGCTGGCCGTCGATCGCTTCCAAACCCTGTCGGAACTGCAACGCTCGGATCGCCTGATCCAGGTGGCGGCGCGTTCCAGCCAACTGATCCATGATTTGCAGACCGAGCGCGGCCTGAGCAACGGTTTCCTCAGCGGCCAGGCCGCCGGCCTGCCGCCGCCCTTGCAGCAGGCGCGCGCGGTCAGCGACAAGGACCTGGCCGCCTTCCGCGACGAGGCGGTCAACCACGCCGCCAGCAGCCTGGCCGGCGATCTGTCCGCCTTGAGCAGCCAGCTGGACGGCCTGTCCCAGTTGCGCGACGGCGTGGAAAAACGCGCGACGCCGGCGGCCGAGGCCTTTGCCGCCTATTCCGGCCGCATCGACGCGCTGATCGGCCTGATCGCCAAGCTGGCGCAGGCCAATAGCGACGGCGATCTGCTGCGCAGCACCGCGGCCTTGCTCAGTCTGCAATGCGAGAAGGAGTTCGCCGGCCGCGAGCGCGGCTACGTCAACGGCGTGCTCAGCGGCGGGGTGTTCGATCAGAAAAGTTTCGGCCAGGCCGCCGGTCTGAATGCCAAGCAAGCCGCCTGCGCCGGCCAACTGCGCTTGATGGCGGACGAGGCGCTGCGCGGCCGCGTCGACGCGATGGAAGGCGGCGAGGAAACCAAGGCCTTGCAGGCGCTGCGCGATAAGCTGCTGAGCCAGCCCCTGGGCCAGCCGGCCGGCGTGACGCCGGCCGAGTGGTTCCAGGCGGCGAGCAAGCGCATCGGCGCGCTGAAGGCTTTGCAGGACCAATTGCTGGACGATCTGGCGCGGCAGGTGGCCGCCAAGGTGTCCCAGGCCCGTACCGATCTGTGGGTGACGCTGGGCGGCTCCACGCTGGTGATCCTGTTGCTGGGCGGCCTGGGCTTCGCCATCTATCGCGGCATCCATGGGCCGGTGCGGCGGCTGGAGTTGCTGATGACCTCGATGAGCCGGGATTTTGATCTGCGGCCGCGCGCCAGCATCCAGGGCCAGGACGAAGTGGCGCGCATGGCCAGGGCGTTTGACCACTTGGTGGAAGCTTTCGCCCGGACCCTGAGCCAGGTCAACCAGAATGCCCATTCCCTGGTGGACGCCGCCAATGCGATGCTGGGGATCTCCCACCGCGCCGCCAAGGCCTCGGAAGCGCAAAGCCAGTCGGCGGCCGGCATCGCCGCCGCGGTGGAGCAGATGAGCGCCGGCATCGAATCGGTCAGCGCCAATACCCGGCTGTCGCTGAACGTGGCGCAGCAGATGCAGAGCAGCGTCAGCGACGGCCGCGAGCGCATGCGCAGCACCACCCAGGCGATGAACCAGACCTCGTCGGTGCTGGGCGACGCCGGCGGCCGGATCGAGGCCTTGCAGCAGAAGTCCGAGGACATCCGTTCCATCATCACCGCTATCCGCGAAATCGCCGACCAGACCAATCTCTTGGCCTTGAACGCGGCGATCGAGGCGGCGCGCGCCGGAGAAATGGGCCGCGGCTTCGCCGTGGTGGCCGACGAAGTGCGCAAGCTGGCCGAGCGCACCGGCAAGGAGACGCTGGACATCACCTCGCTGATCGAGGACATCCGCGGCGAAACCCAGACCGCCGCCCACCACATGCAGGAGGCGCGCCAGCGCATGGAGTCCGGCCTGGAGCTGGTGGGTCAGACCGTGCACGACCTGGACGAAATCCACGACGAGGCCAGCGAGGCCGCCGCCAAGAGCCAGGGCACCGCGGCGGCGATGGCGCAGCAGACCGCGGCCAGCGGCGAGGTGGCCAACAATATCAGCGTGATCGCCTCGCTGGCGGAGGAGAACTCCGGCCTGGTGCAGGAGGTGGCGGATTTGTCCGACCGCCTCAACGCCTCGGCCAGCGAACTGGTGGATCTGGTGGACAAATTCAAACACGCTTGAGAGTTCGCGCTCTTGGCTGGATCGTGAGCCGTTCCTGATCGCCGGGAGCGCGGAATTCCGCGCCTTCATTCAGCCGACTGGCCCCTAGTTAGAAGTGACTAGGGGCCAGCGTGCTTTGGTTGGACTGCGAAATGTTGGTCTAGCTAGTAAAATTGAATCAGGAAATATCAGATTGGCGGCGACAGCCGGGCCACTTGGTTGCGACTAAGCGGTATCATTGGCTGCCATGGAGGAACTCATGCTTACCGACCGCTTCGGGCGCTCCATCGAATATCTGCGTCTGTCCGTGACCGACCGTTGCGACCTGCGCTGCAATTACTGCCTGCCCAAAGGCTTCAAAGGCTTCGAGGAGCCGGCCAACTGGCTGACCTTCGACGAAATCGAACGGGTGGTGGCGGCGTTCGCGCGGCTGGGCACCCGGCGGTTGCGGCTGACCGGCGGCGAACCGCTGCTGCGCCGCAATCTGCCGGAGCTGGCGGCGCGCCTGTCCGCGCTGCCCGGCCTCAACGACCTGTCGCTGACCAGCAACGCCACCCAGTTGGCGCGCCACGCCCAGGCGCTGCGCGCCGCCGGGGTCAGCCGCGTCAACGTTAGCCTGGACTCGCTGCGCCGCGATTGCGTGCACGACATCACCGGCAGCGACAGCCTGCCGCGGGTGATGGAAGGCCTGATGGCGGCCAAGGAGGCCGGTTTTTCCCCGATCAAGATCAATATGGTGGCGATGAAGGACGTCAACGACGACGACATCGGCGCCATGGTCGCCTTCTGTATCGAGCATGGCTTCGTGCTGCGGCTGATCGAAGCCATGCCGATGGGCGACACCGGCCGCGCCGCCAGTTATCTGGACTTGCAGCCGGTGCTGCGTCAGCTGCAGACCGAATTCGACCTGGTGGAACAGGCCGCCACCCTGGGCGGCGGTCCGGCCCGCTACTGGAAAACCCGGGACGGCGGTTTCTCGCTGGGCCTGATCACCCCGATCTCTCAACACTTCTGTGCCACCTGTAACCGGGTGCGGCTATCGGTGGACGGCACGCTGTACATGTGCCTGGGCCAGGAGGAGAGCTTCGAGCTGCGTCCGCTGCTGCGCGCCGGCGTCAGCGACGCCGAGCTGGAAGCGGCGATCCGCGCGGCGATAGAACTGAAGCCGGAGCGACATGAATTCAGCGAAAAGCCGCAAAAGCTGGTGCGCTTCATGTCGATGACCGGTGGCTAGGGCGACCACGATGCGGCTGAACGTGTCCCCGGTGCTGGGCGGCCCGCTGGGCCAGCGGCTCAGTGCCAAGATCGTCGGCGTGCTGGCGGCCTTTCTGCTGGTGGCGCTGGGTTCCATCGGCGCCACGCTGTGGTTGTCCTGGCAGCAGGAGGGCGGCGCGGCGGCGATCAACGACGCCGGCAGCCTGCGCATGCGCGTCACCCGGCTGGCGCTGGATCTGCAGCTCAGCGGCCGGGACGGCGCGCGCGCCGACGCGCTACGCCGCGACATGAGCAATTACGAAGCCATCTTGCAGCGGCTGCGCCGCGGCGATCCGGCGCGCCCGCTGCTGGTGCCGCGCGAAGCCGACATCCAGCAAGCGCTGGCCCAGGTGGAGGGGCAGTGGCGCGAACAACTGAAGCCGGTGTTGCTGGACGCGCTGACGCGGCCCGGCGACAACGCGGCGGAAGCCGCTCGTTTTGCCGAGCGCGTGGCGCTCTACGTGGCGGACATCAATACCTTCGTCAGCGGCATGGAGGCCTACAACGCCCGTAACACCGATTATCTGCGCCTGTTGCAGCTCTTGCTCGCCAGCATGGCGGTGGTCGGCACCGTCGCCTTGATCTATCTGATGCTGCTGATCGTGCTGCGGCCGCTGGACAAGCTGCACCAGGGCATACGCCGGCTGGCCGCCGGCGATTACAGCGTGCGGGTGCCGGTGGAGACCGACGACGAGTTCGGCCAGGTCAGCACCGGCTTCAATCTGATGGCGGCCTGTCTGTCCGAATCCCACGCCACCCTGGAAGAGCGGGTACGCGGCAAGACCGCCAGTCTTCAGCAGAAAAACCAGGAGCTGGCGCTGCTGTACGAAATCACTTCCTTCTGCAATCAATCCCAGCCGCTGGAGGCGCTGTGCAAGGGTTTCCTGGCCCGGGTGATGCGCGCCTTCGACGCCGACGGCGGCGCGGTGCGCTTGACCGACCACGGCCAAGGCCTGGTGTTCGTGGTGGCCGACGACGGGCTGCCGGAAGCGCTGCTGCGCGACGAGCATTGCCTGAAAGTGGGCGACTGCCTGTGCGGCGAAGCCGCCGCGATGGCGGAAAGCCGGGTGGAGAACATGGGCGGCCGCGCGGACAAACAATGCAGCCGCGAGGGCTTTCGCGTGGTCAGCGCCTTCCCGGTGGCGACGCAGAACCGCACGCTGGGCATTTTCAATCTGCATTTCCGTCAGGCGCGTATCCTGCCGCCGCAGCAAGTGCGGCAGCTGGAAATGCTGGGCCAGCATCTGGCGGTGGCGATCGAAAACCTGCGGCTGGCGGCCAAGGAGCGCGAACTGGCGGTGCTGGAAGAGCGCAATCTGGTGGCTCAGGGCCTGCACGACAGCATCGCCCAGGGCTTGTCCTTCCTGAACTTGCAAACCCAGATCATGCGCCAGGCGCTGGACAGCGGCGACCCGGGCCTGGTGGACGACACGCTGGCCTTGTTCGAGGCCGGGGTCAAGGAAAGCTACGACGATGTGCGCGAGCTGCTCAACAACTTCCGCTCCAAGCTGTCGGAGAGCCTGGGCCAAGCGGTGAGCAGCCTGCTGGACAAATTCCGCAAGCAGACCGGGATGCGGGTGGAGCTGCGCTCCACCGGCGCCGGCGCGCCGCTGATGCCGGAACAGCAGCTGCAAATCCTGTTCATCCTGCAAGAGGCGCTGTCCAATGTGCGCAAGCACGCCGAGGCCAGCCAGGTCACGGTCAGCCTCAGCGACGACGGCGAGGTCTTCGTGCTCAGCGTGCTGGATAACGGCGTCGGTTTTGATCTGGATACCGTGCGCAACAAAGGCGACGGCCATTTCGGCCTGTCCATCATGCAGGAGCGCGCGCAACGCGCCGGCCTGCAGCTGGATATCGAATCCACCCCGGAGGCGGGCACCCTGGTCAGCCTGCTGCTGCCGCGCGCGCGGCGTCTGGCCGCCTGAGCCCGGCGCGCCGCGGCGCAGCGGAAACCAGGCCGAGAAACTGGCGCGCCATGCGGACAACTCTCATACTGTCCATATCTGAATTTAAAAACCCCTGGACTCGATGATGTCAGAACAGAGCATACGCATTCTGCTGGTGGACGATCACACCTTGTTCCGCAGCGGAATCAAGGCTTTATTGGCGCGCCAGGCCAGCTTTGATGTCGTCGGCGAGGCGGCGGACGGCGCCGAGGGCGTCAAGCTGGCCAAGCAACTGGACCCGGACGTGGTGCTGCTGGACCTGAATATGCCGGGCATTTCCGGTGTGGAGGCCTTGACCTTGATGCTGCAGGATCAGCCCAAGCGGGCGGTGGTGATGCTGACGGTGTCCGAGGAGGCCGAGGATCTGACCGCGGCGCTGAAGGCCGGTGCGCGCGGTTATCTATTGAAAAACATCGACGCCGATTTCCTGACCCAGGCGGTGGCGCGCGCCGCCGCCGGCGAATCGGTGATGAGCGATTCGATGACCGCCAAGCTGATGGCCCAGTTCCGCCACGGCGCGGCCGCGCCGCAGGCGGAGCCGGCGGAACAGGAGCTGGACCGGCTGACCCCGCGCGAACGCGAAATCCTCGGCTTTCTGGCTCAGGGCAAGAGCAATAAGGAGATCGCGCGCAGCCTGGATCTGGCGGAGAGCACGGTCAAGATCCATGTGCAGAACATCCTGAAGAAGCTCAGCCTCAGCAGCCGGGTGCAGGCGGCGGTGTTCGCGGTGGAGAACGGGGTGGGGCGCAGCGCTTAGCCCTCCACCAGCCGATAGCCGACTCCGGTCTCGGTGAGGATGTGGCGCGGCATCGCCGGATTGTCTTCCAGTTTCTGCCGCAGATGGCCCATATAGACGCGCAGATACTGGTTGTGTTCCGAGAACGACGGCCCCCACACCGCCAGCAGCAGCTCGCGATGGGTGATCACCTTGCCGGCGTTGCGGATCAGCGTGGACAGCAGCCGGTATTCTATCGGCGTCAGGTGCACCGCCGTCTCCGCCTTGGCCACCTGGCGGTTGACCAGGTCCACCTTGATGTCGCCAAACTGGAACAGCTGCTGCGCCGCGGCGCTGCCATGGGTGCGGCGGCGCAGCAGCACGCGGACGCGCGCCAGGCATTCGGCCACGCCGAAGGGCTTGGTCAGGTAATCGTCGGCGCCGGCGTCCAGCGCGGCTACTTTCTCTGTTTCCTGGGTGCGCGCTGACAAGACCAGGATGGGCAGGTCGGTCCATTCGCGCAGCTGCTTGATGGTGTCCTGGCCGTTCATGTCCGGCAGGCCCAGGTCCAGGATCACCAGGTCCGGCTTGCGGGTGGCCACTTCGATCAAGCCCTGCTTGCCGGTTTCCGCCTCGTGGACGGTCAGGCCTTCTTCTTCCAGCGCCGCGCTCAGAAAGCGGCGGATCGGTTTTTCGTCTTCAATGACGACGATGCTGATTGGTGCGTCTTGCATGATGGGTTTCGCTCAGGTTTAGGCTCGCGGTTCGGGGAGTTCTTCTGGCAGCGCCGGCGCGGGTCCGGCCGGCAGGCTGAAGCGGAATTCCGCGCCGTGAGGCGAGCGGTTGCGCGCGCTGATGCGGCCGCCGTGGATTTCCACGATGGAGCGGCAGATCGCCAGCCCCAGCCCCACGCCGGGGGTGCTGGATTCCGCCGCGCCGCGCGAGAATTTGTCGAAGGCGCGCTGTTCCATATTGGGCGGCAGGCCGGGGCCGTCGTCACTGACCGACACCAGCACCTCCGCGCCCTCGCGCCGCGCCGCCAGCGTGATATGGCTGCCGGGCGGCGTGTATTTGCCGGCGTTTTCCAGCAGGTTGACCAATACCCGCTCCAGCAGCACCGCGTCGTACTCCAGCACCGGCAGGTCCGGGTCCAGTTCCAGCTTCAGCTCCCGGCCGCGCAGGCCGCGTTCAGCGGCGCGCAGCGCGCTGCCCACCACCTCGTCCAGCATCTGCCATTCCTTGTTCAACTTGACGCCGGATTGCAGCCGCGCCATGTCCAGCAGATTGGTCACCAGCTTGTTCATGCGCAGCGCCTCGTCCTGGATGGCGGCGGCGATCTCGGCGCGCTGGCCGTCGTCCACATTGGGCGAGCACAGCCGCTCGGACAGGCCGGCCATGGTGGTCAGCGGGGTGCGCAGATCGTGGGACACCACCGACAGCACGCTGTTGCGCAGCCGTTCGGATTCCATCGCCACGATGGCGTCCTGCGCCACTTCCACGTAATGCACGCGCTCCAGCGCCAGCGCGATCTGGGCGGCGCAGGTTTCCAGCAGCCGCTGCTGTTCCGGCAGGAAGGCCTGATCGGTGACCTCCGGCAAGAGCGCGATCACGCCGCGGTTGCGCATCGGCGCGCGCAGCGGCACGTAAAGCGCGGCGTTGGCGGGCAGGGTGTTGGTGCCCAGGCCGGCCGGCTGCTGATGATCGTAAACCCATTGCGCAACGCCGATATCCGCATGCTCTCGGCCCTCGCCGGCCAGGCGCAGTTCGTCGCCGCTATTGGGCAGGAACAGGCTGACCTTGGCGGCGAACAGCGGCTCCAGCCGGCTGACGGCGGTGTCGACGATCTGGGCTGCGGTCAGCGCGCCGGCCAGTTCGCGGCCCAGGTCGTACAGCGCGCGGGTGCGGCGTTCGCGATAAGTGGAGATATTGGCTTCGAAGCGCAGCCGGGCGGTGAGCTGGCTGATGATGGAGGCCACCAGCAACATCACCACGAAGGTCATCAGATATTGGGTGTCCGACACCGCGAACGACATATGCGGCGGCACGAAGAAGAAATCGAAGGAGGCCACCGACAGCAGCGAGGCCAGCATGCCGGGACCGCGGCCGTAGCGCACCGATACCAGCACCACCACCAGCAGGTAGATCATGATGTCGTTGGCCAGCGCCACGTGGGGAATCAGCAGGCCGGCCAGCGCGGTGGTCAGCAGGCAGGCGACGAAGGCGGCGAGGTAGCCGAAGCGCGAGCGCGGGCTGTCCTGCTCTTCGAACAGCAGGCTGCCGCCGGTTTTGGCGGCGGCGTCGGCGGCGGCGTCTTCTTGCTCGTGGGCCACCACGTAGAGATCGACGTCGCTGGAGCGGCGGCTCAGTTCGCCGGCCAGCGGGCGGCGCCACAGCCGCGACCAGCCGCCGCGCGCGGATTTGCCCAGCACCAGCTTGGACACATTGCGGCTGCGGGCATAGGCCAGCAGCGTGGGCGCCAGCTCGCTGCCGCCCAGCACCGTGGTCTCCGCGCCCAGCTCCTGCGCCAGCTTCAGGCCCTTGAGCACGCGGGCGCGCTGCTCTTCGGACAGCTTGCGCTGCTGCGGCGTTTCCACGTAGACGGCGATCCAGTCCGCGTCCAGGCTGGCGGCCAGGCGCTTGGCGCTGCGGATCAGCTTGTCGATGCCGGCGCTGGCGCCGACGCAGACCAACAGCCGCTCGCGCGCGTGCCACACCGGGTTGATGGACTGGTCGGCGCGGTAGGCGCGCATCTGCGCGTCCACGCGGTCGGCGGTGCGACGCAGCGCCAGTTCACGCAGCGCCAGCAGATTGCCCTTGCGGAAGAAGTTCTTCACCGCGCGCTCGGCCTGCTGCGGCAGATAGACCTTGCCGGCGGCCAGCCGGCCCAGCAATTCGTCCGGCGGCAGGTCCACCAGCGCCACTTCGTCGGCGCGGTCGAACACGTGGTCGGGCAGGGTTTCGCGCACCACGATGCCGGTGATCTGGCCGACCACATCGTTCAGGCTTTCCAGATGCTGGACATTGAGGGTGGTGTAGACGTCGATGCCGGCGGCCAGCAGCTCCTCAACATCCTGCCAGCGCTTGGGGTGGCGCGAGCCGGGCGCGTTGGAGTGGGCGAATTCGTCCATCAGGATCAGTTGCGGCCGGCGCGCCAGCGCCGCGTCCAGGTCGAACTCGGACAGTTCGTGGCCCTTGTAGGCGATCCGCCGCGGCGGCAGCAATTCCAGGTCCGCCAGTTGCGCCTGGGTTTCCTTGCGGCCGTGGGTTTCCACCACGCCCGCCAGCACGGTCACGCCTTCCTGGCGCTTGGCGCGGGCCGCGGCCAGCATCGCGTAGGTTTTGCCGACGCCGGCGCAGGCGCCGAAGAAGATCTTCAGCCGGCCGCGCCGGGAGTCCAGTTCTTCGCGTTTGAGCTCATCGAGCAGGGCGTCCGGATCGGGACGGGAGTCGGGCATGGAGCGTCCTGTTTTTTGCCACGGAAAAACACGGAAATGAAACTCGACCACAAAGCCCATGTTAGGGCTATTCCATGATATGGAGAGCGATTCGTCCGTGTTTTCCGTGGCTAATTTTTAATTAAGCGCCCAGCTTGTCCAGCGCCAGGTTCAATTCCAGCACATTGACGCGCGGCTCGCCAAGCAGGCCGAAGGTTTCTCCTATCAGTCGGCTTTCCACCAGCTTGCGCAGCGCGGCCGGTTCCATCTTGCGGGCGGCGGCGACGCGCTCCAACTGGTAGAAAGCCGCGGCGGCGGAAATTTCCGGGTCCAGGCCGCTGGCCGAGGCGGTGACCAGGTCCACCGGCACCGGGCCGCTTTGCCCCGGATGGGCGGCGCGGACGCGCGCCACATTGGCTTTCACCGCGTCCAGCTGCGCCGGGTTAGTGGGGCCCAGATTGGACGCGCCGGACCCGCCGGCATTGTACGGCATTGGGCCGGTGGCGGACGGGCGGCCCCAGAAATATTGCGGGCCGCTGAAGTTCTGGCCTATCAGCCGCGAGCCGACGATCTTGCCGTCGCGTTCGATCAGGCTGCCATTGGCCTGGAACGGGAACAGCGCCTGGGCGGCTCCGGTGGTGAGCAGCGGGTAGGCGAGGCCGGTGATCAGGCTCAGGCCGCCGAACACCACCAGCAGGGGACGTAATAGTTTCATTTGGGTTTTCCTTTCGGTGCTCATACCAGGCCCAGAGAGCCCAGCAGCATGTCGATCAGCTTGATGCCGGCGAAGGGCACCAGCAGGCCGCCCAGGCCGTAGACCAGCAGATTGCCGCGCAGCAGCTCCGCCGCGCTCCTGGCCTGGTATTTGACGCCCTTCAGCGCCAGCGGGATCAGGAACACGATGATGACGGCGTTGAAGATCACCGCCGACATGATGGCCGAGGCCGGGCTGTTCAGACCCATCACGTTCAGCGCGTTCAATTGCGGGTAGGTGCTGGCGAACGCCGCCGGGATGATGGCGAAGTACTTGGCCACGTCGTTGGCGATGGAGAAGGTGGTCAAGGAGCCGCGCGTCATCAGCATCTGCTTGCCGATTTCCACGATCTCGATCAGCTTGGTGGGATTGGAATCCAGGTCCACCATATTGCCGGCTTCCTTGGCCGCCTGGGTGCCGGTGTTCATCGCCACCGCCACGTCGGCCTGGGCCAGCGCCGGCGCGTCGTTGGTGCCGTCGCCGGTCATCGCCACCAGCTTGCCCTCGGCCTGGTGGCTGCGGATCAGCTTGAGCTTGGCTTCCGGCGTGGCTTCGGCCAGGTAGTCATCCACGCCGGCCTCGGCGGCGATGGCGGCGGCGGTCAGCGGGTTGTCGCCGGTGATCATCACCGTCTTGATGCCCATCTGGCGCAGCTCGGCGAAACGCTCCTTGATGCCGCCCTTGACGATGTCCTTCAGCTCGATCACGCCCAAGGCGCGATTGCCTTCCGCCACCAGGAGCGGGGTGGAGCCGCGGCGCGCCACTTCGTCGGCGCTCTTGGCCAGCGCGTCCGGGAACTGGCCGCCCTGGTCGGCGATATGGCGGCGGATGGCGTCGATGGCGCCCTTGCGGATCTGGCGGCCGTCGTAGTCTATGCCGCTCATCCGGGTTTGCGCGGTGAAGGGGATGAACACGGCTTCATGGCTGGCCAGCTCGCGCTGGCGCAGATTGAACTGCTTCTTGGCCAGCACCACGATGCTGCGGCCTTCCGGGGTTTCGTCGGCCAGCGAGGCCAGTTGCGCGGCATCGGCCAGCGCCTGTTCGCTGACGCCAGGCGCCGGGATGAAGGTGGAGGCCTGGCGGTTGCCCAGGGTGATGGTGCCGGTCTTGTCCAAGAGCAGCACGTCCACGTCGCCGGCGGCTTCCACCGCGCGGCCGGAGGTGGCGATCACATTGGCGCCCATCATCCGGCTCATGCCGGCCACGCCGATGGCGGACAACAGGCCGCCGATGGTGGTGGGGATCAGGCACACCAGCAAGGCCACCAGGGTGGTGATGCTGATGGGCGAACCGGCCTTGGCCGCTTCCACGCTGAACAGCGAGAAGGGCAGCAGGGTGACGGTGACCACCAGGAACACGATGGTCAGCGCCACCAGCAGGATGGTCAGCGCAATCTCGTTCGGGGTTTTTTGGCGTTTGGCGCCTTCCACCATCGCGATCATGCGGTCGAGGAAGGTTTCGCCCGGGTTGACGGAAATCCGCACCACGATCCAGTCGGACAGCACGCGGGTGCCGCCGGTGACCGAGGAGAAATCGCCGCCGGCCTCGCGGATCACCGGCGCGGATTCGCCGGTGATCGCGGACTCATCCACCGAGGCCACGCCTTCGATCACCTCGCCGTCCACCGGGATCACGTCGCCGGCCTCCACCAGCACATAGTCGCCACGGCGCAGGCTGCTGCCGTCGATCACGGTCTTGCCGGCGCCGTGGCTGGGGCCGGACAGTTTCTTGGCCACCACGTTTTTCTTGGCCGAGCGCAGGCTGGCCGCCTGGGCCTTGCTGCGGCCCTCGGCCAGCGCTTCGGCGAAGTTGGCGAACAGCACGGTGAACCACAGCCACAGCGCCACCGCCAGGATGAAGCCGGACGGCGCCTCGCCCTGGCCGGCCAGCGACTGCAGCCACAGCGCGCTGGTCAGGATGCTGCCGATGTAGACCACGAACATCACCGGGTTGCGCCACTGGGTGCGCGGCGACAGCTTCTTGAAGGAGTCGACGATGGCCGGTTTCACCAGGCTGGGGTCTAGCATGGATTTGGCCGCGTTGCGGTGACCCGCCTGGGCGGGCTGGGCGGCCGACAGTTTGGAATGATTGATATCGTTCATAGTATGAGTCCTCCCGCAAGCTTAGCGGCCGCTGATCATCTGCAATTGTTCGACGATGGGGCCCAGCGCCAGCGCGGGAACGTAGTTGAGCGCGCCCACCAGCAACACCGTGCCTATCAGCAACACCACGAACAGCGGACCGTGGGTGGGCAGGGTGCCGCCGGTGACGGCCAGGCGCTTCTTGGCGGCCAGCGATCCGGCGATGGCCAGGATGGGCACGATCATGAAGAAGCGGCCGAAGAACATGGCCACGCCAGTGGCGATGTTGTAGAACGGCGTATTGGCGGACAGGCCGGCGAAGGCGCTGCCGTTGTTGTTGGCGGCCGAGGTGAAGGCGTACAGCACCTCGCTGAAGCCGTGGGCGCCGGGGTTGAGGATGCCGGCCTTGCCGGAGGCGGCCAGCACCGCGACGGCGGTCAGCGTCAGCACCAGGATAGGCGTCACCAGGATGGTGATCGCCGTCATCTTCATCTCGTAGGTTTCTATCTTCTTGCCCAGGTATTCCGGGGTGCGGCCCACCATCAGGCCGGCGATGAACACCGCCAGGATGGCGAAGATCAGCATGCCGTACAGGCCGGAGCCTACGCCGCCGAACACCACCTCGCCCAATTGCATCAGGAAGGTGGGCACCAGGCCGCCGATCGGGGTCAGCGAATCATGCATGGCGTTGACCGCGCCGCAGGAGGCGGAAGTGGTCACCGCGATGAACAGCGAGGTGTCGATGACGCCGAAGCGGGTTTCCTTGCCTTCCATATTGCCGCCGGCCTGCAGATGGCTGGCCTGCTGATCCACGCCCATGGCGCTCAGCTGCGGCACGCCGGCCTGTTCCGCGCCGGTGGTCGTCGCCACCGCGCAGACGAACATCACCGTCATCGCGGCGATGATGGCCCAGCCCTGGCGCTGATCGCCCACCATGCGGCCGAACACGAAGCACAGCGCCGCCGGAATCAGGAAGATGGCCAGGCTTTGCAGGAAATTGCTCAGCGGGGTGGGGTTTTCAAACGGGTGCGCCGAGTTGGCATTGAAGAAGCCGCCGCCGTTGGTGCCCAGCAGCTTGATCGCTTCCTGCGAGGCCACCGGCCCCATTGGCAGCGTCTGTTTCTGCGTGCTGGCGTCCACCATCACCGGCTTGCCGTCGGCGCCGTTGACTACATTGCCCTGGGCGTCGGTCTTGGCCTGCTGGTAATGGGTGGCCTCCACCGTTTGCACGTCTTTATAGGCGGCCAGGTTCTGGATCATGCCCTGCTGGCTGAACACCAGCGCGAACACGAAGGACAGCGGCAGCAGCACGTAGAGAGTGAAGCGGGTAACGTCCACCCAGAAATTGCCGATCTTGGCCGAGCCGTGGCGGACGAAGCCGCGCACCAGCGCCAGCACCACCGCCGCGCCGGTGGCGGCGGACAGGAAGTTCTGCACCGTCAGGCCCAGCATCTGCACCAGATAACCCATGGTGGATTCGCCGCCATAGCCTTGCCAGTTGGTGTTGGTGATGAAGGAGATCGCGGTGTTGAACGCGGAGTCCGGCGCCACCGCGCCCATGCCCTGCGGGTTGAACGGCAGCCAGCCTTGCAGGCGCTGCAGCAGGTACAGGACCAGCGCGCCCAGCACATTGAACAAGAGCAGGGCCACCGCGTAGCCGCGCCAGCCCATGTCCTCGTCCGGCTTGACGCCGGCCAACCGGTAGAAGCCGCGCTCCAGCGGCGCGAACAGGCGCAGCGGGCCGACGTTGTCGCCCCGCATCACGCGGGCGATGTAGGCGCCCAGCGGCCAGGCCAGCGCCAGCAGCGTCAACAGGAACACGCCCAGCTGCAAGGGTGCGGCCGAGCCGATGAAATTGGCGAACATGATTAAAAATTCTCCGGCTTAAGCAGTGCGTAGATCAGATAGCCAAGCAGGCCCAGCGCGATCAGCGCGCTGAGCAGATACCAGACGCTCATTCCTTGTCTCCCAGTTTCCGGCAGCCGGCGACAAAGCCGCAGGCCAGCGCGCCGAACAAGAGGACGAGTCCCAGATAGACGACATCCATGGTGAAAATCTCCATTTGAATCAGTAATGGAAAGGTACTGAAGCCGGCGTCAAAAACCCGATAAAAGCCGTTGGAGCGGTATAAAAATCGCGTAAAAACCGGTGGGAAATCGCAGTTAGGCGCAAATTCGGCGGGATTTGGGCGGGAAAGGGAATTTTCTTTATGCGCGGCGGCAAGCAGCGGCGTTCGGCGCGTAATGGGGAGGCCGGGGAACGGCTGGCGCGGCGGCGGGAGACGAAACGGGCTGCCCGGCGCAGGCGGCTAGCGCGCTGTCCGCTTCAAGGCAGGAGGGTTGCGGCGTGGCGTATGGCTGGGCCGCTAACCGTTAACAGGCGGCAAGCCGCCAGTGGGCAAGGTGTTCAGAACAGGTCGTCGCAGCGGTCGGCCAGGAACCGGGCATCGTCCCGGTCGTGCGCGCGTTGGCGCACTTTCTGCTGGCGCGACCTCTCAGCATCACTCAACTGAGGCTTGGCGACCGCGTAGAGAAAACTCTCGTGCTGGTCTCTAGCCTGCTTTCTGCGAACACTCAGAGGAATACGGGAAGTCATCATCCTTGCACCTCTCGGTCACGTACTTGTGTGAGGCCAGGGCAAACCCTGACCCTTTGACATTGACGCTATTTTGAAGATTTGTAAAGCCCTGCTTGGTTGCGATTAGAAGCAAATATTGCGTTTGCTTTCCGTCCCGGCCATTTCACGCTACCGGCGCGATGTTACCGCAGCATGATCTGGCGGATGAGCGGGGCAAGTCTTTGAGGTAAATCACTTTTCGAATAATGTTGTTTCAAAACGGTATAAATCGTTATATGAAACTGGCGTAGCATCCGGCTATCGAATGGCGCGGCCAAGGAGCGGGTGTTATGGAGTGGGGGTATGCGATCGCAGGCCTGGCGGTGGGTTTCATCGTCGGTCTGACCGGAGTGGGCGGCGGCTCGCTGATGACGCCCATCTTGCTGTGGTTCGGCATTTCCCCGGCCACCGCGGTCGGCACCGATCTGCTGTACGCGGCCTTGACCAAGATGGGCGGGGCGACGGTGCATCATCGCCAGGGCCACGTCGATTGGCGCATCGCCGGCTGGCTGAGCGCCGGCAGCGTGCCGGCGGCCTTGCTGGTGCTGGCCGGCCTGTCTTATTTGCATCTGCCGGAGAAGATGCTGGACACCTTGTTCAAGCTGGTGCTGGGCGTCGCGCTGTTGCTGACCGCGGCGGCGATCTTGGGCAAGCCTCTGCTGCTGCGCTGGCTGGGGCGTTCTGGCGCTCTGGCCCTGTCGTCGGAGCCGCGCATCGGCCTGACCGTGGCCACCGGCGTGGTGCTGGGCGTGTTGGTGACGCTCAGCTCCATCGGCGCCGGCGCGCTGGGCACGCTGGCCTTGTTCCTGCTGTACCCGGCGCTGTCGACTTCGCGGCTGGTGGGCACCGAAATCGCGCACGCGGTGCCGCTGACCCTGGTGGCGGGTCTGGGGCACGCCGGGCTCGGCAATGTGGATTTTCTGCTGCTGGCCAATCTGCTGGCCGGCTCGCTGCCCGGCATCTGGCTGGGCAGCAAGTTGACGCGGCAGTTGGCTGAGGGCTGGCTGCGGCCGGCGTTGGCGGTGATGCTGGCGGTGATAGGCGGCAAGCTGGTGTTTTGAGCCGGCGCGGCATGAAGGAAAACAGGCGGCTCCGGCCGCCTTTTTTCATGTCCGCGCGCCAAAAAAAACGCCCTGATCGGAGAGGCGAGCAGGGCTGAAATGCAAACAACAAGAGGAGAAGCCAAATTAAAGCCTCTTAATATTAGGGTTCATTAATTTTTACGCCATTGACCTGGAGCAAGAAAGCCGCGCCCGCCGGCTACAATTGTTTTTCCAGGATGATGCGCAGATCGGGGATGCCCGCCGGGTAGGGCTCTTCCGCGACGACGCGATAGCCCAGCGCCTGATAAAAGCGCAGATTGGCCGGCATGCTGGCGCGGGTGGCCAGCTGGACGCGGACGACGCCCTGCTGTTTCAGGCGGGCTTCGCCGTGCAGCATCAGCCGTTTGCCCAGGCCGAGGCCCTGCCAGTCCGGGTGGGCGCAGACGCGCTTGCATTCCGCCGCGGTCGCGCCCAGCGGCGCGGTGATCATGCAGGCCAAGAGCGCGTCCTGCCGGCTGGCGACGTGGATGCGGCCGCCGGCGCGGAGGCGTTGGCGCAGGCTGTCCTCGGTCTCGTCCAGCGCGGTGGGGCGGCTTGGCAAGCGCGCGGCCAGCGGCAGGAAGGCGAGGGCGATCAGGCTCAGCACGGCGGGCAGTTCGTCGGCGCGCGCCGCGCGCAGTTCCAGCGCTTCGAGTCGGTCCATGGCGGTTTCCTCTGCGATGTCCCGGTCCAGCATGCGCGCAATCAGGCCGGTTTGGCAAAAGGCGGACAAAAAAAAGACCGCGCAAACGCGCGGTCTTTTGTCGGAGTGAGGCGTGTGGCTTAGAGCCTGTTCAAAGTCTCGCGAGCAAGGGCGAGACAAGGCGAAAACAAGCGAAAAAGCGGAATGTACAAGTGGTACATGAGCATTTTGAGCTTGTTTTCAACGCCGTATCGCTGAAGCGCAGCAGACTTTGAACAGGTTCTTAGAGCCTGTTCAACGCCGTATCGCCGAAGCGCAGCGACTATGAACAGGCTCTTAGAGCTTGCCGGCCACCCAGGCCTGCACGCCGGCCAAGGCCGCCGCCAGGTTTTCCGGCTGAGTGCCGCCGGCCTGGGCCATGTCCGGACGGCCGCCGCCCTTGCCGCCCACCTGCTGGGCGACGAAGTTGACCAATTCGCCGGCCTTGAGCTTGGCGGTCAGGTCGGCGGTGACGCCGGCCACCAGCGCCACCTTGCCGTCGCCCTTGGCGGCCAGCACGATGGCGGCGGAACCCAGCTTGTCTTTCAGCTTGTCCAGGGTTTCGCGCAGCGCGGTGTTGTCAGCGCCCGGCAGTTCCACCGCCAGCACCTTGACGCCGTTGACGTCGGCGGCGCTGTCGGACAGGCTGTCGCCGGCGGAGGCGGCCAGCTGGCCCTTGAGCTTGGCCAGCTCTTTTTCCAGCGTCTTGACGTTGTCCTGCAGGCTGCCGATCTTGGCGGCCACTTCGTCCAGCGTCTGCGCTTTCAGCGCGCCGGCGGCTTCTTTCAGCAAGGCGTCCTGCGCCTGGATGTAAGCGATGGCGCCTTCGCCGGTGACGGCTTCGACGCGGCGCACGCCGGCGGCGACGCCGCTTTCCGCGACGATCTTGAACAGGCCGATGTCGCCGGTGCGCTGCACGTGGGTGCCGCCGCACAGTTCGGCGGAGAAGTCGCCCATGGTCAGCACGCGCACTTCATCGCCGTATTTTTCGCCGAACAACATCATCGCGCCGGATTTCTGCGCGGCTTCCATGCTCATCACTTCGGCCTTGACCGGCAGGTTGTGGCTGATCACGCGGTTGACCACGCGCTCCAGCTCGGCGATCTGCTCGGCGCTGACCGGTTCGCCGTGGGCGAAGTCGAAGCGGGTGCGCTCCGGATTCACCAGCGAGCCCTTCTGCGCGACATGGTCGCCCAGCACGTGGCGCAGCGCCGCGTGCAGGAGGTGGGTGGCGGAGTGGTTGCGGGCGCTGGCGGCGCGCGCGTGCAGGTCTATGGTGGCGGTCACGCTGTCGCCGACGGCCAGGCGGCCGCGGGCCAGCTTGCCCTTGTGGCCGAACACCGCGGCCTGGATCTTCTGGGTGTCGTTGACGTCGAACAGCGCGCCGATGCCGCCTTGCAGCGAAATCTCGCCGACGTCGCCGACCTGGCCGCCGCCTTCGGCGTAGAACGGGGTGTCGTCCAGCACCACGATGCCTTCTTCGCCGGCTTCCAGCGCGGCGACGGCTTCGGTGCCCTTGAACAGCGCCAATACCCTGGCGTCGGTGCTGGCGGAATCATAGCCGTGGAAGCAGGTGTCGGCGCCGCTGTAGCTGACCTTGCCGGTCATCTTGAAGCTGGAGCCGGCGCGGCCGCGCTCGCGCTGGGCCTCCATCGCGCGCTCGAAGCCTTCCAGATCGGCGTGGATGTCGCGTTCGCGGCAGATGTCGGCGGTCAGGTCCACCGGGAAGCCGAAGGTGTCGTACAGCTTGAAGATGGTGTCGCCGTCAAGCGCGGTCTTGCCGCCTTCCAAGGCGGAGTCGACCAGGCCCATGCCGATTTCCAGCGTCTCGGCGAACTTGATTTCCTCGGCGCGCAGCGCGTCTTCGATATGCGCCTGCTTCTCGCGCAGTTCCGGATAGGCGTCGCCCATCTCGGCCACCAGATCGGCGACGATCTTGTGGAAGAACAGGCCTTTCTGCCCCAGCTTGTAGCCGTGGCGGATGGCGCGGCGGGCGATGCGGCGCAGCACGTAGCCGCGGCCTTCGTTGGACGGCAGGATGCCGTCGGCGACCATGAAGCAACAGGCGCGGATGTGGTCGGCGATCACTTTCAGCGACGGCACGTCCTGGCTGTAGCCAATGCCGGTTTCGCGCGCGGCGGCGCGCACCAGGCAGGCCAGCGCGTCGGTCTCGTAGTTGGACTTGACGTGCTGCAGCACGGTGGACAGGCGTTCCAGGCCCATGCCGGTGTCTACCGACGGCTTGGGCAGCGGATGCAGGGTGCCGGACTCGTCGCGGTTGAACTGCATGAACACGTTGTTCCAGATTTCCATGAAGCGGTCGCCGTCTTCGTCCGGGCTGCCCGGAGGGCCGCCGGCCACGCTCGGGCCGTGGTCGTAGAAGATCTCGGTGCAGGGGCCGCAGGGGCCGGTGTCGCCCATGGTCCAGAAGTTGTCGGACGCGTACGGCGCGCCCTTGTTGTCGCCGATGCGGATGATCTTGTCGGCCGGCAGGCCCACGCTCTTGTGCCAGATGTCGTAGGCCTCGTCGTCGGAGGCGTAGACGGTGACCAGCAGCTTGTCCTTGGGCAGGTTCAGCCACTGTTCGCCGGTTAGGAATTCCCAGGCGAAGGTGATGGCGTCTTGCTTGAAGTAGTCGCCGAAGCTGAAGTTGCCCAGCATTTCGAAGAAGGTGTGGTGGCGCGCGGTGTAGCCGACGTTTTCCAGGTCGTTGTGCTTGCCGCCGGCGCGCAGACATTTCTGGCTGGTGGTGGCGCGGGTGTAGTCGCGCTTTTCAAAGCCCAGGAACACGTCCTTGAACTGCACCATGCCGGCGACGGTGAACATCAGCGTGGGGTCGTTGCCGGGGATCAGGCTGCTGGAGGGCACCACCTGATGGTTTTTGCCGGCAAAGAAATCCAGGAATTTCTGGCGAATTTCAGAGGTTTTCATGTTTGATTTCGTAAGATTGCGAATTCTGGGCCGCTTTGGGGGCTTGAACCCAGAGCGGCGCGGACAGCTGATTGTGTCAAGCCGCGCCGGCGCTGGCAAGGGTTTCGGCGCGACGCTTGAGCGCCTGGTTCATCAATTCGAAACCCTTGCGGGCGTCGGCCAGCAAGGCCTGACCGAACAGCGGCAGCAAGAAGCCGCTGAAAGTTTCGCCGTGATGCAGCCGGGTGCCGCCGTTTTCCAGCGCTTCCAGACGGAAACTGTGGCGGCCGTCCAGCAGGCCGGGCAGCAGCGCTCGCCCCAGCCACGCCAGCTCGTCCGCCGTTTGCAAGACCTCCAGCCGCGGGCGGAAGGTCAGCCGCGGCCGGCCGGGCGGATGGATGCTGACCACCAGCCGGGCGCCTATCTGCTGGCGGCCGTGCAGGCCGACGATGAAGGGGTTCCACGCCGGATAGGCGGCCCAGTCGCACAGCACGCGCCAGACCGCGGCCGGTTCGGCGTCTATGTCGATCTGGGTGGCGATGCTGCGCGTTTGCATGCTCAGTCCTCGTCGGCGGGAAAGTCGTCGTCGTCGGCGCCGCTGAGCACCTTGGCGATGACGGACATCGGGAAGCCGCGTCCGGCCAGAAAGCGGATCTGGCGCGCGCGCTCCTGCGGCGTGTCCGGCATGCGGCCGAACTTCTTCCGCCATTGCGCCTGGGCGGCGGCCAGGTCGTCGCGGCCTTGCAAGGCGTCGCGGATCAGCTCGGCGTCCACGCCGCGCTGGCGCATTTCCTGTTGCAGCCGGCGGCTGCCGTAGCGCTGGCCCTTGCTGTCGGCGAACTGCTGGGCGAAGCGCTGATCGGACTGCCAGCTGTGTTCGGCCAGATCGTCCAGCAGGGCGCTCAATTGTTCCGGGCTTTCCGCAAACGGAGCGAGCCGCCGCTCCAGCTCCCGCCGCGTGTATTCGCGGCGGGACAGGAGGTCGACGGCTCGCGCCCTCAGGCTTTTTTCCATTCGGGAAATCAGGCGTCGAGCGCGTCGTCCGCGAACTCTTCGTCCGGCTGGCCTTCGGTGATTTCCACTTTGATGCCCACCGCGTCGCGGATCTTGCGTTCCACTTCGGCGGCGATTTCCGGGTTGGACTTCAGCCACTCGCGGGTGTTGTCCTTGCCCTGGCCGATCTTCTGGCCGTTGTAGGCGTACCAGGCGCCGGACTTGTCGATGAAGCCGTGCTTGACGCCCAGCTCGATGATTTCGCCCTGGCGGGAGATGCCCTCGCCGTACAGGATTTCGAAATCGGCCTGGCGGAACGGCGGCGACACCTTGTTCTTCACCACTTTGACGCGGGTGTCGTTGCCGATCACTTCCTCGCCCTTCTTGATGCCGCCGGTGCGGCGGATGTCCAGGCGCACGGAGGCGTAGAACTTCAGCGCGTTGCCGCCGGTGGTGGTTTCCGGGTTGCCGAACATCACGCCGATCTTCATGCGGATCTGGTTGATGAAGATCACCAGGGTGTTGGTGCGCTTGATGTTGCCGGTCAGCTTGCGCAGCGCCTGGCTCATCAGGCGGGCTTGCAGGCCGACGTGGCTGTCGCCCATCTCGCCTTCGATTTCCGCCTTCGGCACCAGCGCGGCCACCGAGTCGATCACGATCAGATCGACGCCGCTGGAGCGCACCAGCATGTCGCAGATTTCCAGCGCCTGTTCGCCGGTGTCCGGCTGCGAGATCAGCAGGTCGTCGACCTTGACGCCCAGCTTTTGCGCATATTGCGGGTCCAGCGCGTTTTCCGCGTCGATGTAGGCGCAGGTGCCGCCCAATTTCTGCATCTCGGCCACCGCTTGCAGACACAGGGTGGTTTTACCGGACGACTCCGGGCCGTAGATTTCCACGACGCGGCCGCGCGGCAGGCCGCCGACGCCAAGCGCCAAGTCCAGACTCAGCGAGCCGGTGGAGACCACCTGCAGGTTTTCGTTGATCTGGTTGTCGCTCATGCGCATGATCGAACCCTTGCCAAATTGCTTTTCAATCTGGGCAAGGGCCGCGGCCAACGCTTTGCTCTTGTCTTCGGATGCCATGCTGTCTCCAGTGTGGGGCGCTAAACGAAATGAATGGTCGGCCAGCGGCGGCAAGCGTCCTGTTGGCGGAAAAACCCGATGCCGGACAGGGGTTTGCGGGGCGCGGGCGGGGAAGGCCCGCCGCGCTTGCGTTTGCTGCGCCGATAGCCGAAAAGATGGCGTCGATTATCTCATAAAGCCTTGGCCAACGGCAGGGCCGCTTGCCGGCGATACCGTCCTTCGGGACGGGAAAGCGCGATCTCGCTTGAAAAAGTTGTGATTGCGACCACTTTTACAAGTGTCCACCCTGTGTACAATGAAGCCATCATGATGAACGAACGCGCGCAACACCTGCTCAAGGTCCTGATCGAACGCTATATCGTCGACGGCCAGCCGGTGGGGTCCAAGACCCTGTCGATGCTGCCCGGCGTCGAGCTGTCGTCCGCGTCCATCCGCAATGTGCTGGCGGAACTGGAGGCGATGGGGCTGATCGCGGCGCCGCACACCTCGGCCGGCCGGGTGCCCACCGCGCGCGGCTACCGCATGTTCGTCGATCGCCTGCTGACCATCCGGCCGCTGGAAGAGGCGGCGCTGCACGAGCTGGAGCTGAACCTGCAGCCGGACAGCCCGCAGCGCATCGCCCAGTCCGCGTCCTCGCTGCTGTCCGAACTGACCCATTTCGCCGGCGTGATCGTCACGCCGCAGCGTTCCGACATCGCCTTCCGCCAGATCGAATTCCTGCGCCTGTCCGAGCGACGGGTGCTGATGATTCTGGTGACGCTGGACGGCGACGTGCAGAACCACTTGCTGACTACGGAGCGCGACTACACCCCGTCGGAACTGATAGAAGCCGGCAATTTCATCAACCAGCATTACGCCGGCCAGGGCCTGGACAGCATCGCCAGCCGGGTGGCGGACGAGTTGCGCCAGTTGCAGGGCGACATCGCCGAGCTGATGTCGGCGGCGATCCGCCTGGGGCAGAGCTCGATGGCGGCCAGCAGCGCGGCGGTGGTGGTGGCCGGCGGCAGCCGGCTGCTGGAGGTGAGCGACCTGTCCGAGGACTTGTCGCGGCTGCGCCGGCTGTTCAATGTCTTCGAACGCAAGACCGAATTGCTGAAGCTGCTGAACCAGGGGCGCGAAGCCCAGGGCGTGAACATTTTCATCGGCGAGGAGTCCGGAGTGGTGACGCTGGACGAATGCTCGGTGGTGACCGCGCCTTATCGGATCAACGGCCAGGTGGTCGGCGCGCTGGGCGTGGTGGGGCCCACCCGGATGGCTTACGAGCGGGTGATACCTATCGTCGACATCACCGCGCGGCTAGTGTCCAGCGCCTTGTCGTTCCGCGCTTAGCGTTTGGCCGCGAGCTTGCGGGGTCCGTGGTCGTGTTTTCGCGCCGCGTTCTTTAGGGGAGCGCGGCAAAGTCAAAAATCCAATCAGAAACCAGCCCATGAAATCTTTGCTTAAACTGGCCCCGTTGGCGGCCCTGTTCTCCTTCCAGCTTGCCCAGGCCGACGCCGCCTTCCTGGCGCGTCCGGACGTGCAGCGCTATATCGACGAGCAGGTAGCCGGCGGCCAGTTCAATCGCCCGGAGCTGGAGGCGGTGTTCGCCAATGTCGAACTCAAGCCCAACATCATCAAGATCCTGGACAAGCCGTCCACCTCGCGGCCTTGGTATCAGTTCCGCAATTCCACGGTGGGGGAAAAGACCATCGCCGACGGCGTGACGTTCTGGCGCGCCAACGCGGCCGCGCTGGCGCGCGCCGAGCAGCAGTACGGCGTGGCGCCCGAGCTCGTCGTCGCCATTCTGGGCGTGGAGTCGCATTACGGCCGCAACACCGGCAGCTTCCGCCTGGTGGACGCCTTGTCCACCATAGGCTTCGATTACCCGCGACGGGCGGAATTCTTCCGCAAGGAGCTGACCGAATTCCTGCTGCTGGCCAAGGAGGAGGGCAAGGACCCGCTGACGCTGAAAGGCTCTTACGCCGGCGCGATGGGCTGGCCGCAATTCATGCCGTCCAGCTTCCGCAAATGGGCGGTGGATTTCGACGGCAGCGGCCACCGCGACATCTGGAGCGATCCGGACGACGCGATCGGCAGCGTGGCCAATTACTTCCAGCGCCACGGCTGGCGCCACGGCGACGACGTGATCCTGCCGGCCAGCGTGCAGCCGGGGCCGCAGATCGATCAGCTGATCGCCGACAAATTCAATCTGCACTACACCGTGGGCGAGTTGAAGAAAATGGGCGTGACGCCGCAGGCTCCGGTGGCCGACGACGTGCCGGCGGTGCTGGTGCCGCTGGAAACGGCGCCGGGCGTGACCGAATACTGGCTGGGCCTCAACAACTTCTTCGTGATCACCCGCTACAACCGCAGCACGCTGTACGCCAAGGCGGTGCAGGAAATCGCGGATCAGCTGCGCCAGCGCTATCTGGCGGGCCAGGCCGCAACCCAGCCGTGACGCCGCGCGCCGCCCGCCGCGGCGGCGCGAAACCTGTCGCCACGCGCGGCAATTGCCATTAAAATCCGCCCCCATGAGCTATCAAGTCCTTGCCCGTAAGTGGCGTCCCAAGCGCTTTGCCGATCTGGTCGGCCAGGAGCACGTGGTGCGCGCCTTGACCAACGCCCTCAAAGAACAGCGTCTGCACCACGCTTATCTGCTGACGGGGACGCGCGGGGTGGGCAAGACCACCATCGCCCGGATTCTGGCCAAGAGCCTGAACTGCGAAACCGGCACCACCGCCGAGCCTTGCGGCGAATGTTCGGCCTGTCGCCAGATCGACACCGGCCGCTTCGTCGATCTGCTGGAGATCGACGCCGCGTCCAACACCGGCATCGACAATATCCGCGAAGTGCTGGAAAACGCCCAGTACGCGCCGACGTCCGGCCGCTTCAAGGTCTACATCATCGACGAAGTGCACATGCTGTCCAAGAGCGCCTTCAACGCGATGCTGAAGACGCTGGAGGAGCCGCCGGCCCACGTCAAATTCATCCTGGCCACCACCGACCCGCAGAAAGTGCCGGTCACGGTGTTGAGCCGCTGCCTGCAGTTCTCGCTGCGCAATATGACGCCGCAGCAGGTGGCCGGCCACCTGGCCCACATGCTGGACGTGGAGGGCATCGCCTACGAGGCGCCGGCGCTGGCCTTGCTGGGCCGCGCCGCTTCCGGCTCGATGCGCGACGCGCAGTCGCTGCTGGACCAGGCCATCGCCTATGGCCTGGGTGAGGTCAAGGAAGACGGCGTGCGCGCGATGCTGGGCGCGGTGGACCGCCGCTACCTGTTCGCTCTGCTGCAGGCGCTGGCGGCCGGCGACGGCCCGCAGCTGATGGCCGAAGCCGACGGCCTGGCCGAACGCGGCGTCAGTTTCGAAGGAGCGCTGAGCGAACTGGCGGTCTTGTTGCAGCAGCTGGCGCTGCTGCAGACCGTGCCGCAGGCGGTCGCCCAGGACGAGCCGGAGCGCGACGCGCTGCAGGCGCTGGCGGACGCCATCGCGCCGCAGGACGTGCAGCTGTATTACCAGATCGCCATCCACGGCCGCAAAGACCTGGCGCTGGCGCCGGACGAGCACGCCGGCTTCAATATGACCCTGCTGCGCATGCTGGCCTTCCATCCGGCCAACGCCCGGGCCGAGGCCGCGCCGGCGCGCCCGGCCGCCGGCGCGCCGACGCGTCCGCTGCCGCCGCAGGCTCAGCCAGCCCCGGCCGCGTCCGGAGGCGTTTCGCCGGCCGCGCGCGCCTTGCAGGCCGCCGGCCTGAGTTCGCCGGCCGCGCGCCAGCCGGCGCCGCCGCCTGCGCAGGACAGCGCCCCGGCGGCGGAACCCGAACCCGAGCCTGCCGCGCCAGCCCCCGTGCCAGTCGCGGCCAGGCCGCCCGCGCCGGTCCGTCAGGCCGCGCCGCCGCCCGAGCCTGAGCCCGAGGAGGAAGACGCTGCGGACGACGGCGACGTCAGCCCCGACGACGTGCCCTGGGATCAGGGCGCGGCGGCGGACGAGGAAATGCCGTCCTATTTGCAGGCGCCGCCGGAAGAGCCGGCCGATTATCGATTCGACGGGGATTGGCAGGCGCTGGTGACCGAACTGGGCGTCAAGCTGGGCGCGGCGCGCATGCTGGCCCATAATGCGGTATTGAAGGACTGGGACCAGGACCGCCTGGCGCTGGCGGTGCCGGAGAGCTTCCGCCACATGACCAGCCGCGATTATCAGGACAAGCTCAAGCTCGCCTTGCGCGAGCGCTTCGGCCGGCCGGTGGAACTGGCGGTGACGGTGGAAGAGCTGGGCCTGGAAACGCCGGCGATGAAAGACGCCCGCCATAGGCAGGAGCAGTTGGACATCGCGCGCGAGAATATGAAAAACGATCCGGTGGTGCAGCAAATGGTGCGCGAATTCGACGCGACGCTGCTCATCGAAACCATTCAACCCGTGAAGGAGTGAAACGATTATGTTTGGCAAAGGTGGCATCGCCGGCCTGATGAAGCAGGCCCAGCAAATGCAGGACAATATGAAGAAGGCGCAGGAAGAACTGGCCAAGGTGGAAGTGGAAGGCCAATCCGGCGCCGGCATGGTCAAGGTGGTGATGACCTGCTCCCACGACGTCAAGCGCATCAGCCTGGACGACAGCCTGCTGGACGACGCCAAGGAAGACAAGGAAATGCTGGAAGACCTGATCGCCGCCGCGTTCAACGACGCGGTGCGCAAGGTCGAGGCCACCACCCAGGAAAAGATGTCCGGTTTTTCCGCCGGCCTGAACCTGCCGGCCGGCATGAAGCTGCCGTTCTGATCGCGTCGGTTTCGGCATCCGGATGGCTCGGCGCGCGCCGGGCCATTTTTGCGTTGACCCTGGGGTAGCCATGCGCCGATTCGCCCATTTCACCGTGCGCAGCCGCCTGCGCGCCGACGCCGACCGGGTGTGGGCACACGCGACCAGCGCCGCCGGCATCAACGACGAATTGAGGCCCTGGCTCGGCATGCGCTTGCCGGGCAAGGTTCTGCCCGCCGGGCTGACGCCGCCGGCGCGCATCGGGCGGTGCTGGATTCTGTTGTTCGGCCTGCTGCCGGTGGAATGCGACGATTTGGGGCTGACGCGGCTGGAGCCGGGCGCCTTCGACGAGCGCTCGACCATGCTGAGCCAGCGGCGCTGGCTGCACCGGCGGCGGGTGCGCGCCTTGCCCGAAGGCTGCGAAGTGGTGGACCGCGTCGGCTTCGCGCCGCGCGCGCCGCTGCTGTTGACACTGCATTACGGCATTTTCCGTCTGGTCTTTGCCTGGCGGCACGCGCGTCTGCGCCGCCGTTTTTCCCGATTGTGAAAGCGATGAAGAACCCTCCCGCTCTAGACCATCTGATCTCCGCCCTGAAAGTGCTGCCGGGCGTCGGGCCCAAGACCGCGCAACGGATGGCCTTCCATCTGCTGCAGCGCGACAAGAAGGGCGCGGACAAGCTGGCGCGCGCGCTGGACCGCGCGCTGACCCAGCTGACGCACTGCGAACGCTGCAACACTTTCAGCGAAACCCCGCTGTGCCCGATCTGCGCCGACGAAGAGCGTCGCCAGGATTTGCTGTGCGTGGTGGAGATGCCGGCGGACCTGCTGACGCTGGAGCAGGCCAAGTGCTTCGACGGCCTCTACTTCGTGCTGATGGGCCGCATCTCGCCGCTGGACAATGTCGGCCCGCGCGACATCAACCTGGACAAGCTCTTGGTCAGGGCGGCGGACGGCGCGGTGGAGGAGGTGATCATCGCCACCAATTTCACCGCCGAAGGCGAGGTCACCGCGCACATGATCGCCGAATTGCTGAAGGAGCGCGGCCTGAAGGTGACGCGCATCGCGCGCGGCATGCCGGTGGGCGGCGAGCTGGAGTACGTGGATCTGGGGACCTTGGCGCAGGCGGTGTACGAGCGCCGCGGCGTCGGCCAGTAACGGCGGGCCCGGCGGGGCAAAAAAAGCAGGCCGGACGAGCCGGCCTGTAACAGAGGAACATCTGAAGCAGTGGGATGGCCTGCCGCATGCGCGGCGGGCCGTCGCGTTTTTAGGACAGCGCCAGTTCGGCGGCCGCCTGCGCCGCCGGCTTGGCCGGGGCGTTGAAACGGTCCGCCAAGAAGGGCGTCACGTCCAGCGGCGGCGTCTCGCCGCGCACCAGCGCGTCCAGCATCACGCCGGTGATGGCCGAGGTCAGGATGCCGGTGCGGAAATGGCCGCAGGCGTTCAGGTAGCCGTCCACGCCCTGCATCGGCCCCAGGATGGGCAGTTCGTCCGGGGAGCCTGGGCGCAAGCCGGCCCAGCAGCGCTTGATGTTGATGTTCTTCATCTCCGGCAGGCAGCGGATCGCGCCCTTGACCAGGCCGGCGATTTCCGGATAGGTGTTGCTGACGTCGAAGCCCTTGTCCTCGGTGGTGCTGCCGATCAGGATCTCGCCGTTGTCCTTCTGCGCGATATAGCAGTCGCTGGTGGTGATGCAGCCGCGCAGCAGCTTGGGCATTTTCTCCGACAGCACGATCTGGCCCTTGACCGGTTTGACCGGAATGCCCACGCCGGTGGCCCATTGGCTCAGCTCGGCGGCCCAGGAGCCGGCGGCGTTGATCAGGGTGTGGCAGTGGAAGTCGCCGGCCTCCAGCGTGCGCACGCCGGTGACGCGCGAGCCTTGCTTGAGCACGCCGGTGACATTGGTGTTGAAGAACACGTCGACGCCGTTCTGGCGCGCCGCCTCGGTGTAGGCGTCGGTCAGGCGGAAGGGGCTGACCTGGTGGTCGCACAGGAATTCCAGCGCGCCGGTGGCCTCGTGGCTGATGTAGGGTTCGTTCTCGCGCAACTGGGCCTGGTCCACCCAGCGCACCTGGTCGGACAGGTGGGGAATCTGCGCGGCGATGTGTTCGGCGTAGAGCTGGTCTTCCTCGTCGTAGATCACGAACTTGAGCCCGGTTTCCTCGAACTTGAAGTCCATGCCGTGGTTTTCGATCAATTCCTGATGTAGGGCCGGGTACAGCGCGTTGGAGGCCAGCGCGAAATTGAAGAAGGATTCCGGCAGGATGTGCGGGGTGCTGGCGTCCACGGCGATGGCGGCGCCGGCCGCCTCGCGCTTGTTCTTGGCCGACGTCATGCGGAAGAAGATCACGCCGCAGCCCAGGCCCACCGATTCGCCTATCGCCCACAGGCCGCCGGCCGAAGCGCGAGAAGCGTTGCCGGGGCGCTTGGCGTCGATCAGCGCGATTTTCAGGTCTTTGCGTTTGGACAGCTGGTAGGCGCAAGAGGCGCCGATCACGCCGCCGCCGGCGATCACGATGTCGTATTGTCTGCTCATGGTCAGGCCTCTTCGGTTTCGGTTTGGAAGGCGGAGAACGGCAAGGGGTCCAGCGGGAAACGCGGCCGGATCCAGCCCACGTCCGCCTTGCCGGTGTGCTCGCGCAGACGGTCGCTGCAATAGCCGACGCACATCTTGCCCTGGCAGTCGCCCATGCTGACGCGGGTTCGCATCTTCAGGCTGATCAAGTCCTGCACGCCTTGCTCCAGCGCGGCGTCGATGTCCTTGCGCAGCGCGTTCTCGCAGCGGCAGATCACCGTGTCTTCCTGCGGCAGCGCCAGCTGTCCGCTGCCGCGCTGGGTGAAGCTGTCTATGCCCACGCGGAAGCGCAGCACCGCCTTCAGTTCCGCCAGGTAGCGCTGGCGGTTTTTCTCGGCCAGTTCGGCGCTGATCGCGCCGCGCTGCTTGAGGATGGACTGGGCGGCGATGCGGCCGCTCAGCATGGCGGCTTCGCCGCCGCGCAGTCCGCCGATGTCGCCGGCCAGGTGGATGTGGGCTTCGCTGCTTTGCTGCCAGCCGTTGATTTCCGGCTTGAGGAAGCCGTCGGCGTCGTAAGCGTGGCGCAGGCCCATTTGCTGGGTCAGCTGGGTGCGGGGTATGAAGCCGTAGCCCACCGCCAGGGTTTCCGTGGCCAGGCTGACCGCGCGGTTCAGGTCCGGCGTCCAGTTGTCGTCGTAAGGCGCGACGGTGACTTCCTGCACCTCTTGTTCGCCGGTGGCCTCCACCACGCCCCAGCCGTAGTGCAGCGGCACGCTGTGGCGCTTCAGGTAGGCCAGCATGCTCAGGCCGTCCAGGAACAGCTGCGGCTTGTTCAGCATGGCCAGGGTTTCCTTGGCGATGCGGCCGAAGGAGCTGGCCTCGTAGACGCCCTGGACGTCGGCGCCGGCGCGGTGCAATTGACAGGCCACCAGCGGCAGCAAGGGGCCGGTGCCGACGATGGTGGTGCGGCCCAAGGGCTTGACCACGCCGCTCTTGATCTGCAGCTGCAGGCCGCCCAGCATGATTACGCCGGGCAGGGTCCAGCCGGGGAAGGGCACGCTGCGCTCGTGGCAGCCGGCGGACAGCAGCAAGTGTTCGAAGTCTATCTTCTCGACTTTTTCCTGTTCATTCAGCGCGTATAGCCATTGGCCGGCTTCGCCGCCGACGACGCGGGTGTTCAGCTTGATCTCCACCGCGTGGCTGACTTGGGCAAACTCCGCGTGCAGGGCCTGCATCGCGTCGCGGTAGCGTTCGCCCAGATAGTCCAGGGTCACGCCCTGGCGCAGCGGCCCGCGGTACACCACGCCGCCCAGGCGCGAGGCTTCGTCTATCAGGGTGCAGGGCAGGCCGTGCTTGACCAGCTCGATGGCGGCGGCCATGCCGGCCGGTCCGCCGCCGACGATGATGGGGCGCGCGCTCATTGCAGGCCCTCCAGCTCGATGCGGTTGGCCGCGGTTTCCACGGTCATGCCGGGCTGCACCACGGTCTGGCAGGCGCGGCGCTTGTAGCGGCCGTCGATGCGCACCAGGCAGCAGTGGCACACCCCCATGCCGCAGTAGGAGCCCATGGTTTGCTGGCTGTCGTTGCGGCTGACGCGGCGCAAGCCGACGGCGTTGAGCACGCTGAGCACGGTCTCGCCCTGCGCGGCGGCGACGGTGTTGCCATTGATGTTGATGGCGATTTGATCTTCATTCAATTTCTGAATGTCATATTTTCTGTCTAAATTTGGCATCGAAATAGCTCGTTCTGGTTCTACTGACACGAAAGGGGCGCCGGATGACGCGCGGTGTGGACAGTCGCTTCCGGCCGCGAGCGATTTGGTCGCGTCTGATTTTGGTCAGACAATCAGGCGATGCGGCGATGACCGTGGCCTAATTATGATGAATCGCTTTTTAATTGTCGCAAGCATTGTTATCGCATTGTATGGGTACAGGCAATGTACAGATTACTGTGATCAGATGTATACAGATTGGCGACGACGGCAGGAGTGGGGCGAGCTATGACTGGGTAATTGTGATTTTAAAACAATGTGTTGAGATTATTTTGCGCGGCCATAGACCGTTGGGATAATGTATTTTTCTGTTATTTCAATGCGTATAGCATTTTCAAAACTGTGCATTATTTGATTATGATCAAATGGCTTAAAAAATGATGTCATCATCATTATTTTAGCCATTGGATATAGTGTGTTTCAGGACTTTTCTGTTTGAAACCAAGCGCTTGCCACGCTTGGTCGGCGGCGTTCAGGCCGGTTTGCGCGCGTCGCGGCCGGTTTCGCTCTGGCGCTCCTGATGCCAGGCTTCCAGGGCCTCTTCCGCGTTCAGAATGTGCTGCCGCAGGAAGGCGGCGGCGCTGACCGCGTCCTTGCGGCGGCACAGTTCGAGCATTTCGCTGTGCTCGCGATGGGCGCGATCGCTGAAATTGGTCAGCAGAATCTGCATTCGGGTGTAGCGGTCGGTGCGGTTGTGCAACTGCTCGATCAGCGCCAGGGTCTGCGGCCGGTTGGCGGCCTGGTACAGCGCCAGGTGGAAGCGTGAATTCAGAATGCCCCAGGCGCCGACATCCCGTCGGCGCAGCGCCTCCTCGAACTGCGCCAGCAGCGCGCCGGCCGCGTCCAGATCCGCCTGGGTCTGCCGCGGCACCGCCTCCAGCAACATATCGCATTCCAGCAGCACTCTCACTCGCAACAATTCCAGCACTTCCGGCAAGGACAGCTGGGCGATCACCGCGCCGCGCCGTTCGGTGATGGCCACCAATCCTTCGGCCTCCAGTTGCCGCAGCGCTTCGCGCAGCGGCACCCGGCTGACGCCCAGCTCCTTGGACAGCGCCTCCTGGCGCAGTTGCGTGCCGGCCGGCCACTCTCCCAGCAGGATGCGCTGACGCAGCGTGTCGGTGGTGGTGGCGGTGAGGGTTTGGCGCGGTGCTGTGGTTCGGGGCATGGCGGTGTCGGCGGTTGCAATCCTCAAATTATCACAGGCGCGGGGAGGGCGGGCAATGGCTGCGGCAACGGCGGCGAGGCCGACGCGCTTCGCGCTCATGTCTTGATTTTGTATTCAATTATTGCTGATTTTGCTTGGGGAAAAGATGATTTTTTCAGTCTTTGTCGTGCTGCAATGCAAGGTGATTAAAATGCAACAATGCATAAATATTTGATTTTATTGATTAATAAATTATTTTTGATATAAATCAAAGCCATTTCTTTGCTGCGGTTAGTGTGCGTCGTGCCTTGAAAATTGTATTCAAAAAACGACGAGGTTAGAGTGGCTCCATCACAAGCGAGGAGCAAGATCATGGCGGTGAGCGAATTCGAATGTCTCGATGGCCATACCTGCGGCAACCCGGTGCGGCTGGTGGCGAACGGCGGCCCGCGGCTGGAAGGGGAGACGCAGGCGGAGAGGCGGCTGGACTTCATCCGCCGCTATGACTGGATACGCACCGGCCTGATGTTCGAGCCGCGCGGCCACGCGCAGATGTCCGGCGCCTTCCTGTATCCGTCGACGCGGGAGGACTGCGACATCGCGGTGCTTTACATCGAGACCAGCGGCTGCCTGCCGATGTGCGGCCACGGCACCATAGGCGTGGTCACCATGGCGCTGGAGCACGGCCTGGTGACGCCGGCAACGCCCGGGGTGCTGAACCTGGACACGCCGGCGGGCAAGGTGGCGGCGCAGTACCGGATGGAGGGCGACAAGGTCGCCGCGGTGACGCTGACCAATGTGCCGTCCTTTCTCTATCTGCGGGACGTGGAGGCTGAGGTGTCGGCGCTGGGGCGCTTGCGGGTGGACATCGCCTACGGCGGCAATTTCTATCCCATCGTCGAGACGCAGCCGGGCTATCGCGACATGGCGGATTACTCGCCGGCGCAACTGGTGGCGATGGGGCGCGAGCTGCGCGAATACCTGAACCGGCATTACGACATCGTCCATCCGCTGGACCCGAACATCCGCGGCGTCCGCCATTGCCAGTGGACCGGCGCGGCCAAGAGCGCCGGTTCCAGCGGCGCCAACGCGGTGTTGTACGGCGAGTCGGCGCTGGACCGCTCGCCGTGCGGCACCGGCACCTCGGCGCGGCTGGCGCAACGCCATGCGCGCGGCCTGCTGGCCGTGGGCGAGGACTTCGTCCACGAGAGCCTGATCGGCAGCCAGTTCGTCGGCCGCGTGCTGGCGGAGACCCGGGTGGGCGATTACCCGGCCATCGTGCCCTCGGTGCAGGGCTGGGCGCGCTTCACCGGCTACAACCGAATCCTGCTGGACGACGCCGACCCCTATGTCCACGGCTTCGAGGTGGCCTGAGATGAGCGCTCGCGTCATTGTCGTCGGCGCCGGCGTGGTGGGCATCGCCACGGCGCTGCAATTGAGGCTGGCCGGCCTCGAGGTGCTGTTGCTGGACCGCGGCGAGCCGGCGCGGGAAACCAGCTACGGCAACGCCGGCGCGCTGGCGGTCAGCGACGTGATCCCGCTGGCCGAACCCGGCGTCTGGCGGCGGCTGCCCGGCTGGCTGCTGGACCCGCTGGGGCCGCTGGCGGTGCGCTGGCGCTATCTGCCGACGCTGGCGCCGTGGCTGACGCGCTTCGCGCTGGCCAGCCGCCCGGCCAGGGTGGCGGCGCTGACCCGCGCGCTGGCGGCCTTGCTGAACCGCGCCGCCGCCGACTACGCGCCGCTGGTGGAGCTGGCCGGGCTGGAGGGCATGTGGCGGCGCCACGGCGCGCTGACCTTGTACCGCGACGCCGCCGAGCTCGAGCAGGCTTTGCCGGCCTGGCGGCGAAAGGCCGAGCACGGCGTGGCCTGGCAGGCCTTGGACCAGGCGGCGGCCCAGGCCTGCGAGCCGGCGCTGCGCGACGGCTGGGCGCGCGCGGTCAAGGTGGCGGACTGGTCACATGTCGACGATCCCTATCTGTTCAGCCGCGGCCTGTTCGACGCCTTCGTCGCCGCCGGCGGCGGTTTCGAGCAAGCGGAGGCGACGGCGCTGAGCGAGCGCGGCGGCAAGGTGGACGGCGTGGTCTGCGCCGACGGCCGCACGCTGGCGGCCGGGGAGGTGATCGTCGCCGCCGGCATCTGGAGCGACCGCTTCACCCGCCAGTGCCGCTACCGGGTGCCGCTGGAAAGCGAGCGCGGCTATCACGTCAACCTGCCCAAGGCCGGCGTGGCCTTGCGCCATTTCATCCAGTGCGCCAGCGAAAGCTTCGTGATCCTGCCGCTGGCCGACGGCGGCCTGCGGCTGGCCGGCACCGTGGAGCTGGCGCACCGCGACGCGGCGCCGGACTGGCGCCGCGCCGAGATACTGCTGGACAAGGCACGGCGCATCGTCGGCGATTTTTCCACCGACGGCATGACGCTGTGGATGGGCAATCGGCCGTCGCTGCCGGACACCGTGCCGGTCATCGGCCCGGCGCCGGACCGCGCCGGCCTGTATTTCGCCTTCGGCCACGGCCATCTGGGCCTGACGCTGGCCGCCACCACCGGCGCGCTGCTGCGCGACATGGTGTTGCGGCGCCCGTCCGGCCTGGACGTGCATCCTTACCGACTGGCGCGTTTTTAGAGCGTGTTTACGATCTGCCGCGCCGCGGCCTCTCCGCGCCGGCGGCCTCGACGCCGCCGGTCACCCACCCGAAGCAGAGGAGAAACGTCATGCAAGCAAGATCGCCACGGTTGCCGAGCGCAACCCAGGTCGTCGCGGTGATGGCCGGTTTCATCGCCATCATGTTCCTGTTCCTCAATGTGCTGGACCTGCCGATCCAGCTGGCCTTGTTCAGCAGCTGGTTCCTGGTGATAGGCCTGGGCAACTGGTTGGGCCGCAGTTACGACGATATGCAGCAGGGCCTGATCCAGGGCATCTACAACGGCATGGTGGCGGTGCTGGTGCTGATCACCGTCGGCGCCTTGATCGGCACCTGGATCGCCGGCGGCGTGGTGCCGGCCATCATCTACTACGGCCTGGCCATCATGAGCCCGCAGATTTTCCTGGCCGCAGCCTTCATCATCTGCATGCTGACCTCGCTGGCCACTGGCACCTCTTTCGGCACCGCCGGCACCGCCGGCATCGCGATGATGGGCATAGGCTACAGCTTCGGCATGCCCTTGCCGCTGGTGGCCGGCGCGGTGATTTCCGGCGCCTACGTCGGCGACAAGATGTCGCCGTTGTCGGACACCACGGTGATGACCGCCTCGCTGTGCAAGGTGGACTTGATCGACCACATCCGCTCGATGATGTGGGTCAGCGTGCCGGCCACGCTGTTGACCACCTTGCTGTTTCTCGGCGTCGGCTTTTTTTATGTGGACGCCGGCCTGGACACCAGCCGCGCCGATCAGGCGATGCAGGCCTTGGGCTCGCATTTCACCGTCAACGGCTGGCTGCTGCTGCCGGCGGCGGCGGTGATCGCGATGCTGGCGATGCGGCTGCCGTCGATTCCGGTGATCACCGCCGGCGCGGTGATGGGCGTGGTCTGCGCCTGGTGGGCGCAGGGCATGCCCTTGCTGGACGCGGTGCGCACCGCGTACTTCGGCAACCGCACCGCGTCCGACATCGAGTTTCTCAACACCTTGCTCAACCGCGGCGGCATCGAATCCATGCTCAGCGTGATCGCGCTGATCCTGTTCGCTCTGGGCCTGGGCGGCCTGATGGAGCGCGCCGGCATCCTGGAGGTGATCAGCGCCAACTTCCTGCGCTGGGCCAATAATCCGGGGCGGCTGACCGTCTCCACGCTGCTGGGCGGCTTTTTCGGCAACTTCTTTGGCGGCGCGGCCTATGTGTCGCTGATCACCGCCAGCACCATCACCGAACGCAATTACGACCTGCAGGGCATAGAGCGCCGGGTGTTGTCGCGCAATGTCGAGGCCGGCGGCACGGTGACGGCGCCGATGGTGCCGTGGAGCGACGGCGGCGTGTTCATGGCGGCGACGCTGGGCGTGTCCACGCTGCAATACCTGCCCTTTCTTTGGTACCACCTGCTGGTGATCGCCATCAGCGTGTTCTACGGCTACGCCGACATCGCCATCTGGCGCGTCCGGCCCGCCGGCGCCGCGGCCGCGGCGCCGGCCTGAGCCGCGCGGCTTCCCTCCACCCCAAGCACAAAGGAAACACCCCATGCAACAACAAGGCATTCTGGTTCCCATCGTCACGCCTTTCGACCGCGACGGTCGCCTGGACCTGGCGGCGCTGCGGCAGCTGGTCGAGCGCTTCATCGAACAGGGCGTCGCCGGCATCGTCGCCTGCGGCACCACCGGCGAGTACTACGCGCTGGACGAAGACGAGCGCCGCCAAGTGCTGGAGTGCGTGGCCAAGGCGGGCAAGGGCCGGCTGCGGCTGATCGCCGGCGCCAACGATCTGTCCACCCGCGGCGCGATAGCGCGCGCGCGCCAGGCGGCGGAGCTGGGCTACGAGGCGCTGATGCTGGCGCCGCCGGCCTACAGCCTGCCGGACCAGGCCGGCATCGTCGCCCACTTCAAGGCGGTGGCCGCCGCCAGCGCGCTGCCCATCATTCTCTACAACTTCCCGGCGCGCGCCGGCGTGTCGATAGACATCGCCAGCGTGATCGAGCTGAGCCGCGACCCCAATATCGTCGGCATCAAGGAAAGCAGCGGCGACTTCAGCCGCGCGCTGGCGCTGATCCAGGCGCGGCTGCCGGATTTCGAAGTGATCTGCGGCTGCGACGACCAGGCGGCGGACTTCCTGTTCTGGGGCGTGCGCAGCTGGATCAGCGGCGCGGCCAATGTTTTCCCCGGCGAGCAGGCGGCGATGCTTAACGCGGCCAAGGCCGAGGACTGGGCGCGAGTGCGCACGCTGATGGCGGCGATGTATCCGGCGATCCAGGCGATGGAGTCCGGCGGCTACAACCAGAAAGCCAAGCTGGGCGTACGCCGCCACGGCGTCGACGCCGGCGATGTGCGCCTGCCGCTGCTGCCCTTGCCGAACGCGGAAGCCAAGGCTTTTCTCGACGCGCTGGCCGCGTTCGATCGTTAACAGGAGACGGAGATGGCATTGAACAAGGAAGCGGTATTCGACAGCGCACGCGCCGGGCGCTTGTGGGCCGGCCTGCTGATTCCCGGCCATGAGGGCAGGGGGGAGCGGCTGGAGAACCGGACGCCGATGGACAACAGCCTGATCGGCCATGTCGCCGCCGGCGACGCCGCCGACGTCGACGCCGCGGTGGCGGCGGCGCGCGCCTGCTTCGAGTCCGGCGAATGGTCGCGCCGGCCGCCGGCCGAGCGCAAGCAGACGATGCAGCGCTGGGTGGCGTTATTGCATGAGCACGTTGAGGAGCTGGCGGCGCTGGACTGCATCGACGCCGGCAAGCCGATCACCGAATGCCTGAACACCGATCTGCCGGCCACGCTGGACACCTTCGCCTGGTACGCGGAGGCGATAGACAAGTGCTACGGCAAGGTGGCGCCCACCGGGCCGGAGGCGCTGGGCTTCATCGTCAAGGAGCCGATAGGCGTGGTGGGCGCGGTGCTGCCGTGGAACTTCCCGGCGCAGATGTACGCGTGGAAAGTGGCGCCGGCGCTGGCCGCCGGCAATTCGGTGGTGGTGAAGCCGGCCAAGCAGACCTCACTCAGCGCCTACCGCATCACCCAGCTGGCGCACCAGGCCGGCATCCCCGCCGCCGCGCTGACCCTGGTCACCGGCTCCGGGCTGGCGGTGGGCGAGGCGCTGGGCCGGCATCCGGACGTGGACATGGTGTCCTTCACCGGCTCCACCGAGGTGGGGCGTCTGTTCCTGCGATACGCCGCCGACAGCAATCTGAAGGAGGTGGTGCTGGAGCTGGGCGGCAAGAGCCCGCAACTGGTGTTCGAGGACGCGGCGCTGGACGATATCGTCGACGACGTGCTGGCCGCCGCGTTCTGGAATATGAGCGAGAACTGCAGCTGCGGCTCGCGTTTGATCGTCGCCGCCGGCGTCAAGGACGCGCTGCTGGAGAAGCTCAAGCAGCGGCTGGCCGGCTGGAAGCTGGGTCTGCCCACCGACCCGACGGTGCAGGTGGGTCCGCTGGTGGAGCAGGCCCACTTCGAACGGGTGAAAGCCTATCTGGAGGTGGCCAAGGCCGAGGGCGCGCGGCTGGTGCTCGGTGGCCGCATTCACGCAGAGCTGGGCAGCGGCTGGTATATCGAGCCCACCATCTTCGACCAGGTCAGCGCCAAGATGCGCATTTTCCAGGAGGAAATCTTCGGGCCGATCCTGGCGGTAAGCACCTTCGACAGCGAGGAAGAAGCGGTGCGCTTGGCCAACGACAGTGTCTACGGCCTGGCCGCCTCGCTGTACACCCGCGACGTCAAGCGCGCGCAGCGCGTCGCCGCCGCCTTGCGCGCCGGCACGGTATCGGTCAACGGCTTTTCCGAAGGCGACATCAGCACGCCGTTCGGCGGTTTCAAGCAGTCCGGCTTCGGCGGCCGCGACAAGGGTCTGGAGGCGCTGGAGCAATACCAGCAGACCAAGACCATCTGGTACGTGAACTAGCGTCCGGCGCGGTCTGATCCGCCGCCGGCGCGCCCGGCCGGCTCCGCAGGCGCGGCGCCGGCTTGTTCCCGCAGCACCCATGTCAAAACAAAGGAGAGACGAGATGAAACCCATTATCCCCTTGCGGGCGGCGCTTGCCGGCGCCGCCTTGATGATAGGCCCCTGGCCGGCAGCTGCCGAAACCGTGGTCAAGATCGGCTTCGCCTCGCCCTTGTCCGGCCCGCAGGCCCATTACGGCAAGGACAATGAAAACGCCGCGCGGCTGGCGGTGGACGACCTGAACGCGCGCAAGGTACAGGTTGGCGGCCAGCCGGTGCGCTTCCAGCTGTTGGCGGAAGACGACCAGGCCGATCCGCGCATCGGCACCCAGGTGGCGCAGCGCTTCGTCGACTCCGGCGTCAAGGCGGTGCTCGGTCATTTTAATTCCGGGGTGTCGATTCCAGCGGCGCGCATCTACGCCGCCGCCGGCATTCCGCAGCTGTCGGTGTCCACCAACCCGGCTTACACCCAGCAGGGCTATCGCACCACTTTCCGGCTGGTGGGCAGCGACAGCCAGGTGGGCGCGGCGCTGGGCCGCTTCGCGGTACAGACCTTGAAGGCGGGCAGCATCGTGGTGATAGACGACCGCACCGCCTACGGCCAGGGCATCGCCGACGAGTTCGCCAAGGCGGTGCAGGCCAGCGGCGGCAAGATCGCCCGTCGCGAGTACACCAACGACAAGGCCAGCGATTTTTCCGCCATCCTGACCGCGGTCAAGCCCTTGCGGCCCCAGGTGGTCTTCTACGGCGGCGCCGACGCCCAGGCCGCGCCGATGGCCAAGCAGATGAAGCGGCTGGGCCTGGACGCCAAGCTGCTGGGCGGCGACATGCTGCAAACGCCGACCTTTCTCAGCCTGGCCGGCGACAGCGCCAACGGCCACTTCGCCGGCATTCCCGGCGGCCAGTTGAACGATCGGCCGGCGGGCAAGGTCTTCCGCCAGCGCTATCAGGCGCGTTTCAAGCAGGACGTGGTGCTGCTGGGGCCGCAGTTCTACGACGGCATGATGCTGGTGGCCGCCGCGATGCAGCAGGCGGGATCGGTGGAGCCGGCGCGTTTCATGCCGGTCCTGGCCAAGCTCAGCTACACCGGGGTCAGCACTAATTTTTCCTTTAACGCCAAGGGCGATCTCAATAAGGCGGCGGTGACGATTTCCGAGGTCAAAAACGGCCAGTGGACGACGCGGGCGGTGATGCAGTGACAGGAGGCCGGCCGCCGCCCGTCCGGGCGGCGGCAAGGGGCCGGCTTCAGCGGACGTTGGCCGGGCTGAGCAGCTCGGCCAGCAGCGGCACGCCGGTGCGGTGTTGCAGAGGATCGAAGAAACTGAAGTTCAGGCGCATCGCGTTGCCGGTGTCCTGTCCCGGGGTGTGGAACATCTGCGACGGCGCGAAGTGCAGTCCTTGCTGCATCGCCATCGGCAGCAGGCGGCGGCAATCGACGCCGGGCGGCAGCTCCACCCACAGGAAGTAGCCGCCTTGCGGCCGCGCCATCCTGCAATCGGCGGGGAAGTGGACGGCGATCTGTTGTTGCAGCGCGGCCAGATTGTTTTGCAGCCGCTGGCGCAGCAGACTGAGCATGTCCTCGTGATGGCCGCCGGCCAGCAGCCGCGCCAGCGCCATCTGGCTGGGCAGCGGCGTGGCCAGCGAACTGCACAGCTTCAGGCCCAGGATGCTGTCGCGGAAGCGACCGGCGGCGATCCAGCCGACGCGATAGCCGGGGGCCAGCGATTTGCTGAACGAGGAACAGTGCAGCACGCTGCCGCGCTGATCGAAAGCCTTGAGCGGCAGCGGCGCGCCTTCGCCGAAGTACAGCTCGCGATAGGTGTCGTCCTCGATGATGGGCACGCGGTGGCGTTCCGCCAGCGCCAGCAGCGCGGCTTTTTGCGAATCGCTCATCACCTGGCCGGTGGGGTGCTGGAAATTGGGCATGGCGATGATGCCGGCCGGCTGGTGCTGGATCAGCAGCGCCTCCAGCCGTTCCAGGTCCAGCGGTTGCCCCGGCGGACAGTTGAAGCCGACGGCGCGCAGCTCCAGGTGCTCAAGCTGTTCGAAGATGGGCGGGAAGGCCGGGGTGATCACCAGCATGCAATCGCTGCCGCTGAGGCGGGCCACCGAGCGGATCGCCAGGTTCAGCGCCTCCATGCCGCCGCAGGTGATCAGCATTTCCTCGCCGTCCAGCTCCACTCCCTGGGCCAGGTAGCGCAGCGCCAGTTCTCGGCGCAAGCCCTCGTAGCCTTCGCTGTCGGTGCTGGACAGCGCGTAGCGGTAATCGCTGAGCGCGCGGGTCAGCGCGCGGGTCAGCGGCGTGGTGTTGATCAGCACCGGGTTCATGAACGGGCAGCCCCAAGGCATGGGCAGCGCCATGGTCAGGTGCTCGGCGCGGAACTCGCCGGGATGGTCCGGCAGCGGCGGCGCCTGGCGCAGCGACAGCGAGGACAGGCCCAGCACCCGGAAGCCGGAGCGGGGCAGCGATTCGATCAGGCCCTGCTTTTCCAATTCGGCGTAAGCGCGTTGGGCGGTGGTGATGCTGACCTTGTGGTCCAGGCACAGTTTGCGCAGCGAGGGCATGCGGTCGCCGGGGCGCAGATGGCCTTGCTCGATGGCATGGCGAAAGCGCTGGCTCAGTTGACTGGTCTTGCTCATTGTATTCCTGGCGGTTGGGCCGCGGCGGCGTCGCGCCGCGGCATGACTCCTGATGGACTGCCTGGGCCCGTCGACGTTTGCTTGCTTCCGAAAAACGTCGGCGGGTCCCGGCTTCATTCGCCGATGAAGCTGGATTTTTCCCTGATCATACTACCGTCATGGCTCAGAGAGCTGACCACGAAGTAGATGTCGTGCGCGCCGCGGGTGGCGTGCTCGGGTTCGGCCTGCACCCGCACGGTGACGGTTTCGGTCCGGGTGGGCGCGACTTCGACAATCTGTCCGGGCTTGTCCAGCTTCAGGCTGGGCAGGCCTTCCACCTGGATCTTGAAGCGCTGCGCCTGTTCGCTGGTGTTGATCAGCTTCAGGTTGTAGCTGTTTTCCAGCAGGCCGTCGTCGGTGGCGCGCACCAGGACCGCGCGGTCGCGCAGCACGTCCACCTTGAACGGTTTTTTCAGGATCAGCGCGGTGGTGGACAGGGCGATGATGCCGGCCAGCAGGCTGGAGTAAACGATGACCCGCGGGCGATGGCTGCCGCTGGGGCGTTCCGGCTTGCCGGCGGCTTCCAGCGCGGCGGCGCTGGTGTAGCGGATCAGCCCGCGCGGCGCATGGATCTTGTCCATCACCTGGTCGCAGGCGTCGATACAGGCGGCGCAGCCTATGCACTCGTATTGCAGGCCGTTGCGGATGTCGATACCGGTGGGGCAGACCTGCACGCAGATGCCGCAATCGATGCAGCTGCCGCGCGCTTTGTCGGCGGCTTGCTTGCTCTTGCCGCGCGGTTCGCCGCGGCGGTTGTCGTAGGAGATGATCAGGGTGTCGTTGTCGAACATCGCGCCCTGGAAGCGCGCGTACGGGCACATGTGCAGGCAGACCTTCTCGCGCAGCACGCCGGCCAGCAGCCAGGTGAAGCCGCCGTAGAACAGGATCCAGAAGCTTTCCCACGGGCCGTAGGCCAGGCTGGGCGCGGCGGCGGCCAGTTCGCGCACCGGGGTGAAGTAGCCGACCAGGGTGAAGCCGGTGAACAGCGAGAACAGGCCCATCAGTCCGTGCGACAGCGTCTTGCGCGTCAGCTTGTTCACGCTCATCGGCGCGGCGTCCAGCTTGCGGCGCGCGTTGTGGTCGCCCAGGGTCAGCCGTTCGATCCACAACATGATCTGGGTGTAGACTGTCTGCGGACAGCTATAGCCGCACCACAGCCGGCCGGCCAGCGCGGTCCATAGGAACAGGCCCAGCGCGCAGATCACCAGCAAGGCGGCGAAAAAGATGAAGTCCTGCGGCCAGAAAGTGAGGCCGAAGATCAGGAAGCGGTGCTGTTCCAGGTCCAGATGCACAGCCTGTCTGCCGTTCCACTGCAACCAGGGCAGGCCGAAGAACACCAGTTGGGTAGCGAGAACCATGAACACCCGAACGTTGTTGAAGCGGCCGGTGGTCAGGCGCGGATAGATTTTGATGGGGACGGCTTGCTGGCTAGACATGGCAAAATGACCATTGGATGAAAACCCCTTATTAGTACTGCTTGGGATCGGTACAAACAATGAACAGTTGTCTTTGAAAATGTGTATACAGCGCCGTCTGTCTATATACAGATGGGAGCGCGGGCTTGGCCGCGCCCAGTGAAAACTTCAAGTGAAAACAACGGGTTTGCCGGTGCGGGCGGCGGGCGCTGCCTGGCGCCGGCCCGGCTTTGTCCGGCATCGGCCGCGTGGCGCTGTGCTGATCGCCGCCGCACAATAATCCTGCCGAGATTGTGGGTTTCGCGGGATTTTATCGGGCAAGCTGCGGGAAAAGCCGATAAATCCCGTCCACGATGATCTCCACCGACACCGCCGCCAGCAGCATGCCCATCACCCGGTTGACGATGTTGATGCCGGTCTGGCCCAGCAGACGCGACAGCGGCGAGGCCAGCACCAGCGCGCCGTAGCAGGTGATGGCCACCAGCAAACTGCTCACCAAAAGGTAAACCACCTGTACCCACGACGCGGCCGTAGTCGCATAGATGATCACGGTTGAGATGGTGCCGGGCCCGGTCATCAGCGGGATGGCCATTGGCACCACGGCGATATTGGTCTTGGTTTCGGCCTCCTCGCGCTCCACCTTGGTGGTCTTGGTCGGCCCCGGCTTGGCGTTCATCAGCGCGATGGCGATCAGCATCACCAGCAGGCCGCCGCCCACCTGGAAGGAGCCGACGCTGATGCCGAGAAAGCGCAGCAGGGTTTCGCCGACGACGGCGAACAGGCAGAGCACGATGGCCACGGCGATGGCCGTGGTCTTGGCGATCTTCTTGCGCTCCAGCTGGTTGGAGGTGGGCGTCAGGCTGATGAAGATGGGGATGGCGCCCAACGGATTGACCAGCACCAGCAGCGCGATGAATATTTTTGCGATTTCGACTTCCATGGTTCGGATCATACCTTTCGCTGGAGGACGCCGCATTCAGGCGGGAGACGGGAAGCGTCGGCACTGCGTCAGACCGGGTCGCTCCGCGTAAAAAAACCGGTTGGCGCCATCGGGCGCAACCGGTTTCAGCATAGCCGGAATTCGGCTCAGTCCGCGTTCAGCAACTGCTCCAGCGTGCGGCGGTAAATCTCGGACAGCGGCTCGACGTCGGCCACTTCCACGCACTCGTTCAGCTTGTGGATGGTGGCGTTGACCGGGCCGAACTCCACCAGCTCGCGCGCGATGCGCTTGATGAAGCGGCCGTCCGAGGTGCCGCCGGTGGTGGACAGCTCGGCCCGGCGGCCGGTGGCGTCGGCGATGGCGCGGCCCAGGGCCTCGGTGAGCTTGCCCGGCTGGGTCAGGAAGGGCTGGCCGGACAGCTGCCAGTGCAGCTCGTAGCCCAGGCCGTGGCGATCCAGGATGGCGCAGACGCGCTCCTTCAGCGATTCCGCGCTGCTCTCCGGCGAGAAACGGAAGTTGAAGCGGATGTCGCAATGGCCGGGGATGATGTTGCTGGCGCCGGTGCCGGCGTGGATGTTGGACACCTGCCAGCTGGTGGGCGGGAAAAAGGCGTTGCCCTCGTCCCAGCGCGTCGCCGCCAGTTCGGCCAGCGCCGGCGCCATCAGATGCACCGGGTTCTTGGCCAGGTGGGGGTAGGCGATGTGGCCCTGGATGCCGTGCACGATCAAATGGCCGGACAGCGAGCCGCGGCGGCCGTTCTTGATGGTGTCGCCCAGCGCCTGGTCCGAGGTGGGTTCGCCGACGATGCAATAGTCTATGGTTTCGCCGCGCGCCTCCAGCGCGTCCACCACCTTGACGCTGCCGTCCACCGCCACGCCTTCCTCGTCCGAGGTGATCAGGAGGGCGATGGAGCCGGGATGTTCAGGATGGCGGGCGACGAAGTCCTCGCAAGCGGTGACGAAGGCGGCCAGCGAGGCCTTCATGTCGGCGGCGCCGCGGCCGTAGAGCAGGCCGTTGCGGACGGTGGGCTCGAACGGTGGGCTGTCCCATTGTTCCAGCGGGCCGGTGGGCACCACGTCGGTGTGGCCGGCGAAGCAGACCAGCGGGCCGGCGTCGCCGCGGCGCGCCCAGAAGTTGTCGACGTCGCCGAAGCGCATGCGCTCGACGCGAAAGCCTATGGCTTCCAGCCGGGCTATCATCAGCTCCTGGCAGCCTTGGTCGCGCGGGGTCACCGAATCCAGCCGGATCAGCTGCCGCGCCAGTTCTAAGGTTGCGCTCATTTCAGCAGGCGCTCCGCCCAGTCGGCTTCGACGAAGCCGACGCTGATCTTGCCGCCGGCGTCCAGCACCGGGCGCTTGATCACCGAGGGGTTGGCCTGCATCAGCGCCAGCGCGGCCGGCAGTTGCTCGGCGCCGGCCTTGACCTCGTCCGGCAGCACGCGCCAGGTGGTGCCCTGGCGGTTGATCAGCTTGGCGAGGCCGACCGCGTCGGCCCAGCGCTCCAGGCTGGCGGCGTCCGCGCCCTGTTTTTTGAAATCATGGAAGTGGTAGTCGAGGCCGTTGTCGCTCAGCCATTGGCGCGCTTTTTTGACGGTGCTGCAATTGGGGATGCCGTAAAGAGTAATCATGGGTGGGTTACAGGTCCAGTTTGATGCTGTCGAAGCTTGGCGGCTCGCCGCCGGTTTGCTTATCGTCGCCGCTCGCCGCTTTTTCCTTGCTCTGATTGATCAACCAGTACAGGTTGGTGGGCGAGTCGGCGTTTCTCAGGGCCTCGTCCAGGCTGATGCGTCCCGCGCTGTAGAGCCGGTACAACGCCTGTTCGAAGGTTTGCGAACCATCGCTCATGCTGCTTTCGATGGCCTCCTTGATTTTGTCTATCTCTCCGTTGCGGATCAACTCCGAAATGCGCGCGGTGTTGATCAGGATTTCGATCGCCGGCACTCGGGCCCCGTCCACGGTGGGGATCAGCCGCTGCGAAACCACGGCCTTCAGCGCGGAGGACAGGTCCATCAGCAGCGCGGCGCGGCTTTCCGCCGGGAAGAAATTGATGACCCGGCTCAGCATGTGATAGCTGTTGTTGCCGTGCAGCGTGGAAATGCACAAATGGCCGGATTGGGCGTAGGTGACCGCCTGGGTCAGGGTTTCCGGGTCGCGGATCTCGCCTATCATCAGCACGTCCGGCGCCTCGCGCATCGCGTTCTTCAGCGCGCGGGCGTAGGAGAGGGTGTCGAAGCCGACTTCGCGCTGGTTGACGATGGATTTGTCGTGGCGGAACAGGAATTCGATCGGGTCCTCCACGGTGAGGATGTGGCCGCTCATGCTTTGGTTGCGGGTTTGCAGCATCGCCGCCACGGTGGAGCTCTTGCCGGAGCCGGTGGAGCCGACCACCAGGATCAGGCCGCGCTTGAGCTTGATCAGCTCGCTGAGCACCGGCGGCAGCTGCAAATGATCCAGCGACGGAATATTGGGCAGGATGTAGCGCACCACCATGCCCACCGAGCCGCGTTGCCAGAAGATATTGATGCGGAAGCTGCCGAGGCCGGGCACCGGATGGCCCAGGTTCATCTCGCGTTCCTGTTCGAAGACGCCTATCTCTTCTTCGCTCATCAGGCTGTAGGCCAGTTGCTTGACCATGTCCGCGGTCAGCGGTTTTTCGTTCAGCGGCAGCAGCTCGCCGTTCTGCTTGATCATCGGCGGCGAGAAACTGGTGAAGAACAGATCACTGGCGCGGCGTTCGGCCATCAATTTGAAAAACGGCAGCATCAACATAATCGTGCACCCGGAAGCGGCAAGGTTCATCAATGGAGCGGCTGTTTTAAAGTGTAGCCGTCCCGCGGCCAAAAAAAACGCCGCCCGACAGGACGGGCGGCGGCGATTTCATGGCGTCTGCATGGATCAGGCGGGTTTGGCGCCGCTGTTCTCGTCGCGCAGCGCGCGGCGCAGAATCTTGCCGACATTGGTCTTGGGCAGTTCGTCGCGGAACTCCACCAGCTTGGGCACCTTGTAGCCGGTCAGATTGTCGCGGCAATGCTGGATGATGTCCTTTTCCGTCAGCGCGCGGTCCTTGCGCACCACGAAGACCTTGACCACCTCGCCGGACTTGTCGTCCGGCACGCCGATGCAGGCCACTTCCAGCACGCCGGCGTGGCCGGCCACCACGTCTTCGATCTCGTTGGGGTAAACATTGAAGCCGGACACCAGGATCATGTCCTTCTTGCGGTCCACCAGCTTGACGAAGCCGTCCGTCGTCAGCATGGCCATGTCGCCGGTGGCGAGGAAGCCGTCCGGGCTCAGCACCTTGGCGGTTTCGTCCGGCCGGTTCCAATAGCCTCTCATCACCTGAGGGCCGCGGATGCATAGCTCGCCCTGCTCGCCGGGGGCGACCTCCTTGCCGTCCGCGTCGCGCAGCTGCATCTCGGTGGAGGGCACCGGCACGCCGATGGCGCCGTTGTAGGCGGCGAGATCCAGCGGGTTCATGCACACGGCCGGGCTGGCCTCGGTCAGGCCGTAAGCCTCCACCAGGGTGACGCCGGTCACTTGCTTCCACTTGTCCGCCACCGCCTTTTGCACCGCCATGCCGCCGCCCAGCGCCAGGCGCCAGGTGGAGAAGTTCAGCTTGGCGAACTCGGGGTTGTTCAGCAGCGCGTTGAACAGGGTGTTGACCCCGGTCATGCAGGTGATCGGGTACTTGCTCATTTCCTTGATGAAGCCGGGAATGTCGCGCGGATTGGTGATCAGGATGTTGAGCGCCCCCACCTCGGTGAACACCATCAGGTTGGCGGTCAAGGAGAAGATATGATAAAGCGGCAGCGCGGTGACGATGATCTCCTGTCCCGGACGGATCACCGGCTTCACCCACTCGCCGGCCTGCAGCATATTGGCGACGATATTGCGGTGCAGCAGCATCGCGCCCTTGGACACGCCGGTGGTGCCGCCGGTGTATTGCAGGAAGGCGATGTCCTCATGGCCCAGCTCCACCGGCCGGTAAGGCGCGCGCGCGCCGCGGGACAGGGCGTCGCCGAAGCGGACATGGCCGGGCAGGCGCCACGGCGGCACCATCTTCTTGACCTTGCGCACCACGAAGTTGACCAGCATGCCCTTGGCGAAGCCCAGCATCTCGCCGATGGAGGCCACGATCACGTGCTTGACCTGGGTGCGAGGCAGCACCTGCTCCAGCACGTTGGCGAAGTTCTCCAGGATCACGATGGTTTCGGCGCCGGAGTCCTTCAGCTGATGCTCCAGCTCGCGCGGGGTGTACAGCGGGTTGACGTTGACCACGGTGCCGCCGGCGCGCAGGGTGCCGAACACCGCGACCGGATATTGGAGCAAATTGGGCATCATCACCGCGACGCGGTCGCCCTTCTGGAGTTTCAGCTCATGCTGCAGATAGGAGGCGAACTGGCCGGAGAGCTGGTCCATCTCGCGATAGCTGAGCTCTTTGCCCATGCAGGCCAGCGCGGGGCGGTCATGGAATTTCTTTACGCTGCGGTCGAAGACCTCGACCACGGATTGAAACTGGTTGATGTCGATTTCGTGAGCTACGCCCGGCTGGTAGTTTTTGAGCCACACCTTTTCCATAAATCCCGGTTTCTCCATCGTGCTGGTTAACGAGAGTCGCGCCAGCGTGTCGCGCGCCGGCGGGCGTCGTACCTATTTGGTGACTATATATTTGTTATGTCGCGGCGGCTTGGCCGCTCATGACGTCAAACTGCTGTTTGAGTGCCCGGTAATGTACCGTAACTGGAACCGCTCGCAAAGAAGTCCGGCGCAAACAGCCGTCTCGTCCCGTTGGAGGGGGGCGGTTCGCCGGTTTTCTTTTTCAATGGAATAGGTTACAATCGCGTCGGTTAGGGATGGGCGTTTCGCCCATTTTTTATTTGTGGAAAAAGCAATGGATGTTCGTTTGCTGCTGGAAAACACCCTGCCGGGTCTCGGCTACGAGTTGGTCGATCTTGAAATGACCCCAGGGGGCGGTTTTCGCGTTTTTATCGACAAGCCGGGTGGCATCACCGTGGAAGATTGCGTCCAGGTGAGCAATCACTTCACCCGCCTTTTCATGGTCGAGAACATCGACTACGAGCGACTCGAAGTGTCTTCGCCGGGCTTGGACCGTCCGCTGAAGAAAGAGGCTGATTTCGTCCGCTTCGCCGGAAAGCTTGCCAAGATCAAGACGCGCATGCCGATCGAGCAGCAGAAGAAATTTACCGGTCGTCTTGCCGGGGTCGAGGAAGACTCTGTGAAGCTGGATGTGGATGGCCGCATCGTGGCGATTCCGTTTGCCAATATCGACAAGGCCAGGCTGGAGCCTGAGTTTTGATGTCTGGACGGCCATAAGCCACGCAAAAGGACAAAAATCGGAGAGGAATGAATGAGTCGCGAGATTTTGTTGCTGGTGGATGCCCTGGCGAGCGAAAAGAATGTCAGCAAGGATGTGGTGTTCTCCGCCCTTGAGATGGCGCTTGCCTCGGCAACCAAGAAAAAGTTTACCGATGACGAGATGGACGTGCGCGTCGAAATCGACCGCCACAGCGGTCAATATCAGACCTTCCGCCGCTGGTTGGTGGTGGAAGACGAGCTGCTGGAATCGGAAAGCAAGGAAATCGGCGTAATCGACGCGCGCGAGCGCGATCCGCGCATTGAAGTGGGCGCGTTCATCGAAGAGCCGATGGAGGCGGTGGAGTTTGGCCGCATCGGCGCGCAAACCGCCAAGCAAGTGATCCTGCAACGCATTCGCGACGCTGAGCGCGAGCAGCTGCTGAACGAGTTCCTGCAGCGCCGCGAGCACCTGGTGACCGGCACCATCAAACGCATCGAGCGCGGCAACGCCATCGTCGAATGCGGCAAGCTGGAAGCGGTGCTGCCGCGCGATCAGATGATCCCCAAGGAAAACCTGCGCGTGGGCGACCGCGTCAAGGCTTTCCTGTTGCGCATCGATCGTCTGGGTCGCGGCCCGCAGCTGGTGCTGTCGCGCACCTCTCCGGATTTCCTGACCAAGCTGTTCGAGCTGGAAGTGCCGGAAATCGACGAAGGTCTGCTGGAGATCAAGGCCGCCGTGCGCGACGCCGGCATGCGCGCCAAGATCGCCGTCAAGGCCAACGACGCGCGCATCGATCCGCAGGGCACCTGCATCGGCATGCGCGGTTCCCGCGTTCAGTCGGTCAGCCAGGAGCTGGGCGGCGAGCGCATCGACATTGTGTTGTGGGCGCCGGAACCGGCTCAGTTCGTGATCAACGCGCTGTCGCCGGCTGAAGTCAGCCGCATCATGGTGGACGAAGACAACCACAGCATGGACGTGGTGGTGGAGGAGGAGCAACTGGCGCTGGCCATCGGCCGCAGCGGCCAGAACGTCAAGCTGGCCGCCGAGTTGACCGGCTGGTACCTCAACATCATGACCGTTGCCGAGGCTGAAGAAAAGCATCAGGCGGAAGACGCCGCCGTGCGTGATCTGTTCGTAAGCGCCCTGGGCGTGAGCGAAGACGTCGCCGCCGTACTGGTGCAAGAAGGCTTTGCCGCTTTGGAAGAAGTGGCTTATGTGCCGATTGCGGAGATGCTGGAGATTGAAGGGTTTGATGAAGAGCTGGTCAACGATCTGCGCAGCCGCGCACGTGACGCTCTTTTGACACAGGCTATTGCGTCCGAAGAAAAGGTGGAAAGCGTTTCCGATGGCCTGCGCGATATCGAGGGCCTGGACGCCGAGCTGGTTCGCAAGCTGGCCGAAGGCGGCGTGATCACCCGCGACGATCTGGCCGATTTGGCCGTGGACGATCTGGTGGACATGACCGGCATGGAGGCCGAGACCGCCCGCGCCGTCATCATGAAGGCGCGCGAGCACTGGTTCGACCAGTAAGGCCTGTCCGGAAAGAATTTACAGAATTTGGGAAGACGCATGGTTTTGACAAACGTAAAACAATTTGCCAGTGAGCTGAACCTCACACCGGAACGCCTGCTGGAACAGCTGGGCGCGGCCGGCGTGAGCAAACGCTCGCCGGATGACGCGCTATCCGCGCAAGACAAGTCCCAGCTTCTTGACTATCTGAAGCGCTCCCACGGCGCGCGCGACGAAGAGTCGCGCATCGCCCTGACGCGCAAGTCCACCAGCGAGATCAAGACCGCCGACGGCAGCACCGTCAAGGTGGAGACCCGCAAGAAGCGTTTCGTGGTGCGCCCGGAAGAAGCGTCCGCGGCTCAGCCCGCCGCGGCCGAGTCCAGCCCGGCCGAGCCGGTGAAGGCGCCGGAACCGGCGCCGGCTCCGGCGGTGGAAGCCAAGCCCGAACCGAAACCGGAAGCCAAGCCCGAGCCCAAGCCGGAACCGGCTCCGCAAGCCGCGGAAGCCAAGCCCGAGCCGAAGCCGGCTGAAGCGCCGCGCCAGGAAGCCGCCAAACCGGCCGCTCCCAAGCCGGCCGCTCCGGCGCAGCGTCCTACCGTGGCCTCCATCCTGAGCCCGGAAGAAATCGCCGCTCGCGAAGCGGAAGAGAAGCGCCAAGCCGCCTTCCGCGCCCGCCAAGAAGCGCTGATGCGTGAAAAGATCGAACGCGAAGAGCGCCGCCAGGCCGCGCGCCAGGCCGCCTTGCAACCGCCGCCGGCTCCCGAGCCGGTGCGCGCCGCTGAGCCGCCGGCTCGCCGCGAAGAACCGCGCCGCGACGACCGTCGTCCGGCCGGCGCCGGCGACAATCGCGGCCCGCGTCCGGCAGGCGACAACCGCGGCCCGCGCCCGGCAGGCGACAACCGCGGCCCGCGTCCGGCAGGCGACAACCGCGGCCCGCGCCCGGCTGGCGACAACCGTGGCCCGCGTCCGGCGGGCGACAACCGCGGCCCGCGTCCGGCTGCTGCCGGCGCGCCCGGCGCTCCGGCGGTTCCGGCCACCGTGGCCGGCCGTCCCGACGCCAAGAAAGGCGGCGGCGGCAAGAAGGGCGGCGATCGCTGGGACGAAGGCAAGAAGGGCGGCCGCGGTCTGAGGACCAAGGGCGGCGATGCCGGCAACGACTGGAAATCCCGCGGCGGCAAAAGCCGTCACAAGCAGAACAATCAGCACGCCTTCCAGGCGCCGACCGAACCCATCGTGCATGAAGTGCTGGTGCCGGAAACCATTTCCGTCGCCGACCTGGCGCACAAGATGGCCGTCAAGGCCGTCGAGGTGATCAAGGCGCTGATGAAGATGGGCATGATGGTGACCATCAACCAGGTGCTGGATCAGGAAACCGCGATGATCGTGGTGGAAGAAATGGGCCACGTGCCGAAGGCGGCTCAGGCCGACGATCCGGAAGCCTACCTGGAACTGGGCGGCGGCGAAGCCGTGGAAGTGGCGGAACTGCCGCGCTCCCCGGTGGTGACCGTGATGGGCCACGTCGACCACGGCAAGACCTCGCTGCTGGATTACATCCGCCGCGCCAAGGTCGCCGCGGGCGAAGCCGGCGGCATTACCCAGCACATCGGCGCCTACCACGTGGAAACCCCGCGCGGCATGATCACCTTCCTGGACACCCCGGGTCACGAAGCGTTTACCGCGATGCGTGCCCGCGGCGCCAAGGCCACCGACATCGTGGTGCTGGTGGTGGCGGCGGACGACGGCGTGATGCCGCAGACCATCGAAGCCATCCACCACGCCAAAGCGGCCAAGGTGCCGATGGTGGTGGCGGTGAACAAGATCGACAAGCAGGGCGCCAACGTCGAGCGCATCCGTCAGGAACTGGTATCGCATGAAGTGGTGCCGGAAGACTGGGGCGGCGACACCCAGTTCGTCGAAGTGTCGGCCAAGATGGGCCAGAACATCGACGCGCTGCTGGAAGCCATCCTGCTGCAAGCCGAAGTGCTGGAGCTGAAGGCTCCGGTGGAGGCGCCGGCCAAGGGCATCATCGTCGAGGCTCGCCTCGACAAGGGTCGCGGCCCGGTGGCCACGCTGCTGGTTCAGTCCGGCACCCTGAAGAAGGGCGACGTGGTACTGGCGGGCACCGCCTTCGGCCGCATCCGCGCGATGATGGACGAAAACGGCAAGGCCATCGAATCCGCCGGTCCGGCGATTCCGGTGGAGATCCTGGGTCTGTCCGACGTGCCGCAAGCCGGCGAAGACGCGATGGCTCTGGCCGACGAGAAGAAGGCGCGCGAAATCGCCTTGTTCCGCGCCGGCAAGTTCCGCGACGTGCGTCTGGCCAAACAGCAGGCGGCCAAGCTGGAGAACATGTTCGCGCAGATGGCGGAGGGCGAGGTGCAAACCCTGTCCATCATCATCAAGGCCGACGTGCAAGGTTCCTACGAAGCGCTGGCCGGCAGCTTGCAGAAGCTGTCCACCGACGAAGTCCGCGTGGGCATCCTGCACTCCGGCGTGGGCGGCATCTCCGAATCCGACGTCAACCTGGCGATCGCCTCCAAGGCCATCGTGATCGGCTTCAACACCCGTGCCGACGCCGCCGCCCGCAAGCTGGCGGAGAGCGAAGGCGTGGACATCCGCTACTACAACATCATCTACGATGCGGTGGACGAAGTGAAAGCGGCGCTGTCCGGCATGCTGGCTCCGGAGAAGAAAGAACAGATCCTGGGCACGGTGGAAATCCGTCAGGTGATCCCGGTGTCCAAGGTGGGCAATATCGCGGGTTGCATGGTGACCGACGGCATGATCAAGCGCACCGCTTCGATCCGTCTGATCCGCAACCACGTGGTGGTGCACACCGGCGAACTGGACTCCTTGAAGCGCTTCAAGGACGACGTGAAGGAAGTGAAGCAGGGCTACGAATGCGGCCTGATGCTGAAAAACTTCAACGACATCCAGGAAGGCGACCAGCTGGAAGCGTTCGAAATCGTGGAAGTGGCGCGTTCCCTGTAAGCGGGACGCCAGGGGCGGGTGCCGGTCTGACCGTGAGGTCGGCGGGCGCTCGCCTTTTTTAATTTTCGCCGCGAAAACCACGAAATGACATGGCGGCCCGCGCCGTGTCATTTCTTGGGTTTCGTGGTCTTGAGCGGCGGCGACGCCGCGCAAAGTTGATTGGAAGCAATATGGCAAAAGCCAAAAAAGGTTTCTCCCGTTCCGACCGCATCGCCGAGCAGATTCAGCGCGAACTGGCGGAACTGACCCGCAAGGGCCTGAAAGATCCGCGCGCCGGCTGGATCACCATCACCCTGGTGCAAGTGACCCGCGACTATTCGCACGCCAAGGTGTTCTACACCGTGATGGACGAGAAGACGCGCGAAGCGACGCAAGAGGCGCTGGAAAGCTCGGCCGGCTATCTGCGCTCCGAGCTGGGCCGCAGCATCAAGATCTTCACCACGCCGCAGCTGCACTTCGTCTACGACGAGTCGGTGGAGCGCGGCATGCACATGACCAGCCTGATCAATCAGGTGGCGCGCGAGGACGCCGAGAAGTTCGGCGGCCAGGAAGCCGCATCCGGCGAGGACGGCGCCGAGGGCAAGGAATGAGCAAGCCGCGCAGCAATCGCCGCCCGATAGACGGCGTGCTGCTGATCGACAAGCCTTACGACATTTCCAGCAACGGCGCGCTGCAAAAGGCGCGCTGGCTGCTGAACGCCGCCAAGGCCGGCCACACCGGCGTGCTGGACCCGCTGGCCACCGGACTGTTGCCGGTGTGCCTGGGCGAGGCCACCAAGTTCTCCTCCTATCTGCTGGACGCGGACAAGGGCTACCGCGCCACGGTGAAGTTCGGCGTGGTCACCACCACCGGCGACGTGGAAGGCGAGGTGGTGTCCGAGCGCCCGGTCGCTTTCGACCGCGACGGCCTGCTGGCGGCGATGGCGGCCTTCCGCGGCGAAATCTCCCAGGTGCCGCCTATGTATTCGGCGCTCAAGCACCAGGGCAAGCCCTTGTACGAGTACGCGCGCGCCGGCATCGAGATCGAGCGCGAGGCGCGGCGGGTGCATATCCGCAAGCTGGAGCTGATCAGCCTGGACGGCGACAGCGCGGTGATCGAGGTGTTGTGCAGCAAGGGCACCTATATCCGCACCCTGGCCTGCGACATCGGCGAAGCCCTGGGCTGCGGCGCTCACCTGACCGGCCTGCGCCGCACCGCCACCGGCGGCTTCACGCTGGACGAGGCCTTGCAGTTGGCCGACATCGAGGCGCTGGAAATGCCGCAGCGCGAGGCGCTGTTGCTGCCGGCCGACATCCTGGTGCGCCATCTGCCCGAGGCGGAACTGGCGGCCGACGAGGCCGGTAAATTCATGCACGGACAGCCCGTGCGTTTTGCCGAAAAATGTGCGAAAATGCAGCGTTTCCGGATTTACCGCGAGGGAAGCCGGGAATTCCTGGGGCTGGGCGAGGCGCGCGACGATGGTCGCCTGCATCCGATCCGGCTCCTGGCGAGCAAGGCGGCGACGCTTTGAACGCCGGCGGCCATTAGGCCGCAACCGGAGTGTTGATGGGTTGCCGGGGTTTAGGCCTTGGCTGCTCGCTGCACTTGTCGGGTTGAAAAACCCCTACTGATAATTTGGAGTTACCCCAAATGGCAATGACCGCCGCTCAAAAAGCAGACATCGTTAAAGACTTCCAGCGCAGCGAAGGCGACACCGGTTCGTCCGAAGTGCAAGTGGCTCTGTTGACCGCTCGCATCAACGACCTGACCCCGCACTTCAAAGCCAACACCAAGGACCACCACAGCCGTCGTGGCCTGTTGAAGCTGGTAAGCCGTCGTCGCCGTCTGCTGGATTACCTGAAGCGCACCGATGCCGATAGCTATCGCGCATTGATCGCTCGCCTGGGCCTGCGCAAGTAAGGTTGGGTTTTGGAAAAGTCGCAGCGTGCTGCGACTTTTTCATGCCGCATCAAGATCGCGAGCATTATTGCTGTAACAACGGGGGGAGCCTCTAAAAATTCGGATCGGCGCTGTTGGTCGGAATTTTTAGGGGTTCCCGTTGTTTTTTCGGCTTGCGATTATTCGTCACACACAAAAGATTAGGGAAACCCTGTGTTCAATAAAATCACCAAATCTTTCCAGTACGGCCGTCACACCGTCACCCTGGAAACCGGCGAAGTCGCGCGTCAGGCGTCCGGCTCCGTCATCGTCACCGTTGAAGACACCGTCGTGCTGGTCTCCGTGGTGGGCGGCAAGAACGTTAAAGCGGGTCAGGACTTCTTCCCGCTGACCGTGGACTATCTGGAGCGCACCTACGCCGCCGGCAAGATCCCGGGCGGCTTCTTCAAGCGCGAAGGCAAGCAGTCCGAGAAGGAAGTGCTGACCAGCCGCCTGATCGACCGTCCGATCCGCCCGCTGTTCCCGGAAGGCTTCTTCCACGACGTGCAAATCGTCGCCACCGTGATGTCGCTGAACCCGGAAGTGGATTCCGACATCCCGGCGATGATCGGCGCTTCCGCAGCTCTGGCCATTTCCGGTCTGCCTTTCGCCGGCCCGATCGGCGCCGCGCGCGTGGGCTACGCCAATGGCGAATACATCCTGAACCCGACTCGCACCGAGCTGGCCACCTCCGAATTGGATCTGGTGGTTGCCGGTACCGAGCGCGCGGTGCTGATGGTGGAGTCCGAAGCCAAGGAACTGCCGGAAGCCGTGATGCTGGGCGCCGTGGTGTTTGGCCACGAACAGCTGCAAGCCGCGATCAAGGCCATCAACGAACTGGCCGACGAAGTGAACCCGGTGATGTTCGACTGGGCCGCTCCGGTAGCCAATGAAGAGCTGATCGCCCAAGTGCGCGCCATCGCCGGCGAGCAACTGGCCAACGCCTTCCGCCTGCGTCAGAAGCAGGCCCGCACCGTGGCGATCAACGAAGCCTGGGACGCGGTCAAGTCCGGCTTGATCGACGAAAACACCGACACCCTGAAGGCCAATGAGATCAAGGGCATCTTCAAGGGCCTGGAAGCCGAAATCGTTCGCGGTCAGATCCTGGCCGGCGAAGCGCGCATCGACGGCCGCGACACCCGCACCGTGCGCCCGATCAGCATCCGCAACAACGTGCTGCCGCGCACCCACGGTTCCGCGCTGTTCACCCGCGGCGAAACCCAAGCCATGGTGGTGACCACGCTGGGCACCAAGCAGGACGAGCAGATCATCGACGCGCTGGCCGGCGAGTACACCGAGCGCTTCATGCTGCATTACAACTTCCCGCCGTACTCCACCGGCGAAGCCGGCCGCATGGGCCCGCCGAAGCGCCGCGAAATCGGCCACGGCCGCCTGGCCAAGCGCGCGCTGGTCGCCGTGCTGCCGCCGGAATCCGAATTCGGCTACTCGATGCGCGTGGTGTCGGAAATCACCGAATCCAACGGCTCCTCGTCGATGGCTTCGGTCTGCGGCGGCTGCCTGTCGCTGCTGTCCGCCGGCGTGCCGCTGAAGGCGCACGTGGCCGGCATCGCCATGGGCCTGATCCTGGAAGGCAACCGCTTCGCGGTGCTGACCGACATCCTGGGCGATGAAGATCACCTGGGCGACATGGACTTCAAAGTGGCCGGCACCGCCGCAGGCGTGACCGCGTTGCAGATGGACATCAAGATCCAGGGCATCACCAAGGACATCATGCAGGTGGCGCTGGATCAGGCCAAAGAAGGCCGCATGCACATCCTGGGTCTGATGAAGGAAGCCGTGGACGGCCCGCAAGAGCTGTCCGCCCACGCTCCGCGTCTGTACGTGATGAAGATCAACCCGGACAAGATCCGCGAAGTGATCGGCAAGGGCGGCGAAACCATCCGCGCCATCACCAAGGACACCGGCTGCGAGATCAACATCGAAGAAGACGGCACCATCACCATCGCTTCGGTCAGCAACGAAGGCGCGGAAGCCGCCAAGAAGCGCATCGAAGAGATCACCGTTGAAGTGGAAGTGGGCAAGGTGTACGAAGGCACCGTGGTCAAGATCCTCGACAACAACGTCGGCGCCATCGTGTCCATCCTGCCGGGCAAGGATGGTCTGGTCCACATTTCCCAGATCGCCAACGAGCGCATCAAGAACGTGGCCGACTATCTGAAAGAAGGCCAGGTAGTGAAGGTCAAGGCCATCGAAATGGACGACCGCGGCCGCATCCGCCTGTCCATCAAGGCCCTGCTGGAAGAAGAAGCCAAGACCGCGCAGGCGACTGCCGACTCCTTCGGCCTGAAAACCCAGTAAGCCAGCCTGAGCGCCGCTTCTTTCGGGAGCGGCCGCCGGCTAGCCCCACCCCCTGCCTTGGCAGGGGGTTTTTTACGACTGCGAGATGAGCGCGATGGATGAGATTCGTATCGAGTTCAGCGGCGGCAAGGCGCTGCTGCTGGTCGGAAGCGGCCTGGCTTTTGTCGCCATCGGCTATTTCGTGTGGACCGGGCCCGATACCGGCGTCAGCCTGATCCAGCGCTACGGCGCCGGGGGCGCGGCGATGCTCTTCTTCGGCGGCTGCTGCCTGCTGGGCTTGCGCCAATGGCTGCAGAACCCGCCGGCGCTGGTTTTCAACGCGCTGGGGCTGTGGGATCACTCCAGCCAGATCGCCGTCGGGCTGATTCCCTGGGCGGACATCGTCGGCTGGGAGGTCTCGGCGGTGCGCGGCCAGAAATTTTTGATCGTCAAGGTGAGGACGCCGGAGACGTATCTGAGCAAGCTGGGGCCGGTGGCGCGGCTGTTCAGCCGCTTCAACTTCATGTGTTACGGCAGCCCGATCGCCATTTCCTCAAGCGCCTTGCAAGCGAGCTTAGACGAAGTGCTGGCGCTGGTGGAGCGCTACCATGGACGCTACGGCTCGGCGCCCGCCGGTTGGCTGTAGCCGTCGATATTCACGCCGAGCGCTTTGCCCTCGGCGTTTTTCTTGCTTGCTTCTCAGGGTTGGGCCGGCTTGACCGCCATCCCGCGCGCCAGCAGCCTGGCGCTGTCGCGGCACCAATTGTCGATCAGGCCTTGCAGGGCCTCCAGCTTGACCGGCTCGCCGCGCTGGCGGCTCTTGTCGCCCTTGCGCAGATTGACGCTGCCGGCCAGCAGTTTGCCGTTATTGGCGTCTTCCAATTGTCCCATGCTGGCCACCTTGGTCAGATAAGGCTCCTTGCCGGCGGCCAGCCGGCCCAGATTGAACACCGCCTTGATCGGCAGAATGTCCAGCGCTTCCACGCCCGGCCGCTCCTGGGCCATGCCGGTGACGGCCACGCGCAGGCGGGCGCTGTCCGGCAGCGCTTCGCGGCTGACCGGGATGCCGACCTTGTGCAATTCCTCGGTCATCCGTTGCTGGAAATAGGCGGCGATCCGGTTCTCCTCGCCGCTTTGTAGTAGCTGCCAGTCGCCGTCCGGCTGGTGGCGCATGAAGTACAGCGGCTCTATCACGATGGATTTGTAAGCGCTCAGCTGCGCGTCCGGCGCCCGGTACAGCTTTTGCGAGGCGTCGCGGTCCGCGGCCTTGAACGCCGTCAGCGGCAGGCTGAACACGGTTTGCGGGGCCGAGGCGTCCTGGGCCTGCGCGGGCAGGGTGGCCAGCAACAGCAGGCCGAGGGCGAGAGTCTTGCGCATCGATGCGCTCCTAATGAGGGTTGAACGGCGGCGCGCGGCCCGCCGGCGATGACGGATTTTGCGGCAACCGCGGCTAGACCGGCGGCATGGCGCGGGCGTTCCCGGGCTTCATAGATCTTTGCATTCCGGCCATCTCATGTTAGCCGTCCGCGGCGGGAGAGCGCGATTTTGATCTTGAGCATTGAATACCACATTAATACCAGTTAGCCTGTGCCCACGGTGGCATGCGGATGACGTACGGGAGGCGCGGCGGGGGAGTTCCGCCGCGCGGCGCGCCACGCAAATCGCAGAGGTGAGCATGAGGACGAAACAACTATTGGCGGCGGGCCTGTTGTCGGCCAGCGCGCTGGCTTGGGCGCAGCCGGATGTCGCGGCGCTGGCGCGGGATTTGTCGCTGAACATGGCGGTGGACAGCAATAAGGGGGCGGCCGCCGGCGCGCCCTGCGTGGAGCTGGGCGCGGACTGGGGCAGCTGTCTGAAAGGGCGGCTGATCCTGCAAAACCACGGCTCGGCCGCGGTGCCGGCCAAGGATTGGAGCCTCTACCTGCACAGCATACGCCGGCTGCTGAAGCTGGACAGCCCGGACTTCGAACTGAGCCGTCTGACCGGCGACCTGTACCGGCTGACGCCCAAGCCCGGCTTCGCCGGCATCGCCGCCGGCGCCAAGCTGGAGCTGCCGTTGGTGGCCGAGTACTGGATGTTGCACAACAGCGACGTGCTGCCGCGGCCCTATCTGGTGGCCGACGGCCAGCCGCCGGCGGTGCTGGCGCGCAATGACGACGACGACGCCAGCTATTTGCTGCCGCTGCCGGGCGAGGAATGGAAGTCGCCGGCGGGCGAGGCGAGGCCCTTGATGGACGCTGGCGAGCGCTACCGCGAATTCGCGCGCCGCGGCCCGCAGCTGGCCGCCGCCGACGTGGCCGCGCGGGTGATTCCCGCCGCGCTGCGCGTCAAGCGCGACGGCGGCAAGGCGGCGGCGGGCGGTCTGAGCTGGCGGCTGCCGGCCTTGTCCGCGGACGCGCGCGCGGCGCTGGCGCAACGCAGCCGCCAACTGGGGCTGGCCGGGCAGGGCCTGCCGGTCAGCGGCGCCGTGGTCAAGGGCTTGCCGGCCGACATCGCCGTCGCCGGCGGCTACCGCCTGCGGGTGGGGCGCGGCGGCGCGCGCATAGACGCGCATGACGCCGCCGGCCTGTTCTACGGCGCGCAGACCTTGCTGGGCCTGATTCCGCAGGGCGGCGGCGAGATTCCGGCGCTGACGGTGGAAGACGCGCCGCGCTACGGCCACCGCGGCTTCATGGTGGACGTGGCGCGCAATTTCCGCCAGCCGGCCACGCTCAAGCGCCTGATCGAGCAGATGGCCGCCTATAAGCTCAACAAGCTGCATCTGCACCTGTCCGACGACGAGGGCTGGCGCTTGCAGATCAACGGCCTGCCGGAGCTGACCGAGGTCGGCGCGCGTCGCTGTCACGATCTGAACGAGGACCGCTGCCTGCTGCCGCAACTGGGCTCGGGTCCGGACAACCGTTCCGGCGGCGGCTATTTGAGCCGCGAGCAGTATGTGGAACTGCTGCGTTACGCCAAGGCGCGCTTCATCGAGGTGATCCCGGAAATCGACATGCCGGCGCACGCGCGCGCGGCGGTGATGGCGATGGAGCGGCGCTACCGTCACCTCAGCCAGTTGGAACAGCCGGAGGCGGCGTCGGCCTACCGGCTGATCGATCCGCAAGACCGCTCCAACACCCTGTCGGTGCAATTCTACGACCGCCACACCTATGTCAATCCCTGCGTGCCCGGCGTGCCGCGCTTTGTCGACAAGGTGGTGTCGGAAGTGGCCGCCATGCACCGCGAGGCCGGCGCGCCGCTCGCCACTTGGCACTTCGGCGGCGACGAGGCCAAGAACATTCTGCTGGGCGGCGGCTTCCAGGACCTGTCCGGCACGGACCCCGGCAAAGGCAAGATCAAGCTGGCGGAGCAGGACAAGCCCTGGGCGCGCTCGCCGGCCTGCCGCGCGCTGCTGGCGCAGCGGCCGGGGAAAACCGTCGCCGATCTGCCCCTGCAGTTCGCCGAGGACGTCAGCCGCATCGTCGCGCGCCACGGCATCGCCGCCATGGGCGCCTGGCAGGACGGCTTGAAGGGCGCCAAATCGCCCAAGGACTTCGCCACCGCCAAGGTGATGGTCACCGAGTGGGACACCTTGTTCTGGGGCGCGGCCAAGGAGGCGCACGAGTTCGCCAACAAGGGCTTCCAGACGGTGCTGGCGATGCCGGACTATCTGTACTTCGACTTCCCCTACGAGCTTAACCCCAAGGAGCGCGGCTATTACTGGGCCTCGCGCGCCACCGACAGCTACAAGGTGTTCAGCTTCGCGCCGGATAATCTGCCGCAGAACGCCGAAGTGATGCCGGACCGTCAGGGCAAGGCCTTCGAAGTGCCCAGCGAGTCCGCGCCGGCGCGCTTCGCCGGCATCCAGGGCCAGGCCTGGAGCGAGGTGATGCGCAGCGACGCCCAGTTCGAGTACATGGCCTATCCGCGCTTGCTGGCGCTGGCCGAGCGCGCCTGGCACCGCGCTGGCTGGGAACGGCCTTACCGTCAGGGCGAGCGTTACCAATTGGGCGTCAGCCAACTGGTGGACCGCGCGGCGCTGAACCAGGACTGGCAGCAGTTCGCCGCGGTGCTGGGCTGGCGCGAGACGGCCAAGCTGGAGCGCGCCGGCGTCGGCCTGCGCATCGCGCCGCCGGGCGTGGCCAGCGGGACGGCCGGCGTGCTGACGGAGTTTCCCGGCCAGGCGCTGCAGTCCTCGCCGGACGGGCGCAGCTGGACGCGCTACCGGCCGGGCCAGGGCGCGGAAGCGCCGTATTGGCGCGGCGTCAGTGGCAACGGCGCGCGCTTTAGCCGGCAGGAGGCGCGCAGCGGCGACTGAGCGCCGATGCGGGCAAGACTGGGACGCTCGGGCCGCCGGCCCGGGCGTTTTTCATGGATGAGCGGTTTTCCGGCGTTGATAAGACAATAGAGTTGATCTATCTTGATGCTCCCGCAGCACGCCTGCGGGCGGCGCTTGCAGCCGGATTGGCAACAGTTTTCCACTGTAATGGATGTTGTCGGACAAAATTTATTGCGCTGTATCAAGGAATGTATACGGCGGTGTCGCAAACCGGATATGGGTTTGCGACGGGCTTACCTTAGAATCATTGAAACTTCATGAAATCGTCGATAAAGCCGGCACCACGACTGGCCTGGATTTCATCAGACGGATAAGAAACAAACGATAGAGCAGGAAGGGAACCATCAAGATGAGCAATACTGTCACGCGCGCCGATTTCGACCAGGTCATGGTCCCCAATTACGGCCCGGCCGGCTTCATTCCGGTCAAGGGCCTGGGTTCCCGCGTCTGGGACCAGAGCGGCCGCGAATTCATCGATTTCGCCGGCGGCATCGCCGTCAACTCGCTGGGCCACTGCCACCCGCAGCTGGTGGCGGCCTTGACCGAGCAAGCTTCCAAGCTGTGGCACGTGTCCAATGTGTTCACCAACGAGCCGGCCTTGAAGTTGGGCAAGCTGCTGACCGAGACCACCTTCGCCGAGCGCGTGTTCTTCTGCAACTCCGGCGCGGAAGCCAATGAAGCCGCCTTCAAGCTGGCGCGCAAATACGGTTCCGACCACTTCGGCCCGGAAAAGAACCAGATCCTGGCCTGCAAGAATTCCTTCCACGGCCGCACCCTGTTCACCGTCAGCGTAGGCGGCCAGCCCAAGTACACCGAAGGCTTCGGCCCGGTGCCGGGCGGCATCGCCCACTTCGAATACAACGACATCGAGTCGCTGAGGGCGGCCATCTCCGACCGGACCTGTGCGGTGGTGATCGAACCCATCCAGGGCGAGGGCGGCGTGATGCCGGCCGACCAGGCCTTCCTGCAAGCCGCGCGCGAATTGTGCGACCAGCACAACGCGCTGTTGGTGTTCGACGAAGTGCAGAGCGGCGTAGGCCGCACCGGCTCGCTGTTCGCCTACCAGGAATACGGCGTGACCCCGGACATCCTCAGCTCCGCCAAGGGCATAGGCGGCGGCTTCCCGATCGGCGCGATGCTGACCACCGAGAAAGTGGCCAAGAGCTTCGGCATCGGCACCCACGGCTCCACCTACGGCGGCAATCCGCTGGCCTGCGCGGTGGCGCACAAGGTGCTGGAGCTGGTCAAGGAGCCGGCGGTGCTGGACGGCGTGCGCGCCAAGCACCAGCGCTTCGTCGACGGCCTGAACGCGATCAACGCCAAATACCAGGTGTTCAAGACCGTGCGCGGCATGGGCCTGCTGCTGGGTTGCGTGCTGACCGACGCTTACGCCGGCCGCGCCAAGGAGTTTCTGAAGGCCGCTGAAAAGCAGGGCCTGATGTTGCTGGTGGCCGGCCTGAGCGTGGTGCGCCTGGCGCCGTCGCTGGTGATCGAGGATAAGGACATCGACGAAGGCCTGGCGCGTTTCGACGCGGCCGTCGCCGAACTGGTCGCCGGTCAATAAGCGCCCGCGGCACCGATTCCGGGCGGCCGCCGGCCGCCCTTGCTCCAGACACAATACCGTTATCCGCCCACGTTCCTGTCCTCGGCAGGCGCGCGGGCGATGCTGCGCCGCGGTCTCGCCGCGGCACGGCCGGATTTCAGCGATAGGGGAGATGTCCCATGCTTACCGTGCGTCCCGTCCGCACCTCCGATCTGCCCGCCATCGAACGCATGGCGGTGGCCAGCGGCATCGGCGTCACCAGCTTGCCCAACAACCGGGAAAAGCTGTTCGAGCGCATCCAGCAGTCCGTGTCCGCCTTCGAGCACGAAGCCATCGGCGACTCCGGCTGCGAATACTATATGTTCGTGCTGGAGGAAGACGGCCAGGTGCTGGGCACCGCGTCCATCAACGCCTCCGCCGGCTTCGACGAGCCCTTCTACAGCTACCGCAGCGAAATCTTCGTCCACGCCTCGCGCGCGCTGAAGGTCAACAACCGCGTGCACGTGCTGAACATGTGCCATGACCTGACCGGCATGGTGCAGTTGTGCGGCTTCTACGTGGACGGCCATCTGGAGCCCTTGGCCGCCGAGCTGCTGTCGCGCGCCCGGCTGCTGTTCATCGCCAGCAAGCGCGAGCGCTTCGGCCGCCGCGTGATCGCGGAGATGCAGGGCATCCACGACGACGCCGGCCAATCGCCGTTCTGGAACGCCATCGGCCGCCGCTTCTTCAATATGGATTTCCTGCAGGTGGAGCAGGCCTTCGTCAGCCACAGCAAGACCTTCATCGCCGAGCTGATGCCCAGCTACCCGATCTACGTGCCGCTGCTGCCGGACGAGGCGCAGCACTCGATAGGCCAGATCCACGCCAGCTTCGAACGCTCCTGCCAGCTGCTGTGCAACGAGGGTTTCGAAGCCGACAACTACATCGACATCTTCGACGGCGGCGCGGTGCTGACCGCCGAGGTGGACCGCCTGAAAACGCTGGAAAACAGCCGTTGCTACCCGGTGGAAGTGCTGGCCAGCCTGCCGGAGCAGGCGCAGCCGCAGTTGTTGAGCAATCTTGAATCCAGCGAGTTTTCCGCCGCGGTGTGCCGCGTGGCGGTGGTGGACGGCGTCGCCTTCATCAATCCCGACGCCGCCCGCGCGCTGGGCCTCGCCAGCGGCGGCCAGGTCCAGGTGGCCGGCCTGCAGCAGAAGGAGTCCGCAGCATGATGTTCATCCGCCCCGTAGCCCACAAGGACCTGGACGGCCTGATGAATCTGGCGCGCAGCGCCGGCGTCGGCCTGACCTCGCTGCCGGTCAACGAAGAGCGGCTGTCGCGCCGCATCGCCCGCTCGGTGCTGTCCTTCGCCGGCGAACTGGACAAGGCCGACCAAGGCTATGTCTTCGTGATGGAGGACGGCGCCACCGGCGCCATCGCCGGCATCTGCGCGCTGGAAGCCGCAGTGGGCCTGAAGGAGCCGTGGTACAACTACCGCGTCGGCACCATCGTCCACGCCTCCGAGGAGTTGGGCGTCTACTCGCGCCACGACACCCTGTTCCTGTCCAACGACCACACCGGCTATTCCGAGCTGTGCACGCTGTTCCTGCACCCGGACTACCGCGCCAACCGCAACGGCGGCCTGCTGTCCAAGAGCCGCTTCCTGTTCCTGGCCCAGTTCCCGCAGCTGTTCGGCAAGCTGGTGGTGGCCGAGATGCGCGGCGTGTCCGACGAGGCCGGCCGCTCGCCGTTCTGGGAAGGCCTGGGTCGTCATTTCTTCTCCATCGATTTCGCCCACGCCGACTACCTGACCGGCGTCGGCCAGAAGGCCTTCGTCGCCGAGCTGATGCCCAAGCACCCGGTCTACATCGACTTCCTGCCGCCGGAGGCGCAGGCGGTGATCGGCCAGACCCACGAAAACACCCGCCCGGCGGTGGCGATGCTTGAGTCCGAGGGCTTCCGCTACGAAGGCTATGTCGACATCTTCGACGCCGGCCCGACGGTGCAGACCTATACCAGCGAAATCCGCGCGGTGAAGGAAAGCGCGGCGGTGGCGGCGCGGCTGGCGGACCCGCTGCCGGAAGGCGACAAGAACTTCTATCTGGTGTCCAACGACTCGCTGGCCGGCTTCCGCGTCATCCTGGCCGAGACGCTGGCGCCCACCCATGAAATCCTGCTGACGCCGGAACAGGCGCAGGCGCTGAACGTGGAAGAGGGCGGCCATCTGCGCTGCGTCGCGCTCTACCCCAAGGAGAATGCATAGTGAGCAGCTTATTCATCAACGGACAGTGGCTGGAGGGCGCCGGCGCGGCGCTGAGCAAAACCAATCCGGCCGACAATAGCCCGCTGTGGCAGGGCCGCGCCGCCGACGCCGCCCAGGTGGACGCCGCCGTGGCCGCCGGCCGCGCCGCGTTCAAGCACTGGGCGCGCACGCCGCTGGACGCGCGCGTGGCGGTGGCCAAGCGCTTCGGCGAACTCCTGAGCGCCAACAAGGACGCGCTGGCCCGCGTCATCGCCCAGGAAACCGGCAAGCCGCTGTGGGAGGCGCAGACCGAAGTGACCACCATGGTCAACAAGGTGGACATCTCGCTGAAGTCCTACCACGAGCGCACCGGCGAACGCGCCGCCGCCATGGGCGACGCCCAGGCGGTGCTGCGCCACAAGCCGCACGGCGTGGTGGCGGTGTTCGGCCCCTACAACTTCCCCGGCCACCTGCCCAACGGCCACATCGTGCCGGCGCTGTTGGCCGGCAACGCGGTGATCTTCAAGCCGTCCGAGCTGACGCCGTGGACGGCGCAGGAAACGGTGCGGCTGTGGGCCGAAGCCGGCCTGCCGGCCGGCGTGATCGCGCTGCTGCAAGGCGCGCGCGACACCGGCGCGGCGCTGGCCGGCCACGCCGGCATCGACGGCCTGTTCTTCACCGGCAGTTCCGCCACCGGCGCGCTGTTGCACAAGAATTTCGCCGGTCATCCGGACAAGATCCTGGCCTTGGAAATGGGCGGCAACAATCCGCTGATCGTGGAAGGCGTCCAGGACATCGACGCCGCCGTCCACCACATCGTCCAGTCCGCCTTCGTCTCCGCCGGCCAGCGCTGCACCTGCGCGCGCCGCTTGCTGGTGCCGCAAGGCGCCTGGGGCGACGCGCTGCTGGCGCGGCTGGTGGAGGTGACGGCCAAGCTGCGCGTCGGCAAATACGACGCCGAGCCGGCGCCCTTCATGGGCGCGGTGATCTCCAGCGCCGCCGCCGAGGCGCTGCTGCAGGCCCAGGCCGCGATGCTGGCCGCCGGCGGCAAGGCGCTGCTGGAAATGCGCCGGCTGACGCCGGACGCGGCGCTGCTGAGCCCGGGCATCATCGACACCACCGCCGCCGCGCGTCCGGACGAGGAATACTTCGGCCCGCTGCTGCAAGTGGTGCGCTACGCCGATTTCGATCAGGCCATCGCCATCGCCAACGACACCCGCTTCGGCCTGGCCGGCGGGGTGCTGTCCGACGAGCGCGCGCTGTACGAGCGCTATCTGCTGGAAAGCCGCGCCGGCGTGGTCAACTGGAACAAGCCCTTGACCGGCGCCTCCAGCGCCGCGCCTTTCGGCGGCATCGGCGCTTCCGGCAACCATCGCGCCAGCGCCTATTACGCCGCCGACTACTGCGCGTATCCGGTGGCCTCGCTGGAATGCGACAGCCTGGCCGTGCCGGCCCAACTCTCGCCGGGGATCACGCTGTGAACGCCTATGAAGTGAATTTCGACGGCCTGGTGGGTCCGACCCACAATTACAGCGGCCTGTCCTTCGGCAATGTGGCGTCCACCAGCAACGTCAGCGCCGCGTCCAACCCCAAGCTGGCCGCCAAGCAGGGCCTGGCCAAGATGAAGGCCTTGCACGACCTGGGCTTCAAGCAGGGCGTGCTGGCCCCGCACGAGCGTCCGGACGTGGCCAGCCTGCGGCTGCTGGGCTTTGGCGGCAGCGACGCCGAGGTGGTGGCGCGCGCAGCGAAGGAAGCGCCGGCCATCCTGGCGGCGGCCTGCTCGGCCTCCTGCATGTGGACCGCCAACGCCGCCACCGTCAGCCCGTCCGGCGACACCGCCGACGGCCGCGTGCATTTCACTCCGGCCAATCTGAACAATAAATTCCACCGCTCGATCGAGCATCCGACCACGCGCCGGCTGCTGCAGGCGATGTTCGCCGACGAGTCCCGCTTCGCCGTGCATCCGGCCTTGCCGGCGCAAATGCACTTCGGCGACGAGGGCGCGGCCAACCACACCCGTTTCTGCGCCGAGTACGACGGCCCGGGCGTGGAGTTCTTCGTGTTCGGCGCGGCGGCTTTCGACGCCCGCTATCCCAAGCCGGCCAAATTCCCGGCGCGCCAGACCCTGGAAGCCTGCCAGGCGGTGGCGCGCTTGCACGGCCTGAGCGCGGAGCGCGTGGTCTACGCGCAGCAGGACCCGGACACCATAGACGCCGGCGTGTTCCACAACGACGTGATTTCGGTGGGCAACCGCCAGGTGCTGTTCCACCACCAGAAGTCTTTCCTCAATCAGCAGCAGGTGCTGGCCGAACTGAGCGCCAAGCTGGCCGCGGCCGGCGGCGACTTTGTGTCGGTGGAGGTGCCGGCGGCCGAGGTCAGCGTAGAGGAGGCGGTGAAGAGCTATCTGTTCAACAGCCAGCTGCTGTCCAGGCCGGACGGCAAGATGATCATCGTGGTGCCGGAAGAGTGCCGCAATCAGCCGCGGGTCTGGGCGTACCTGAGCAAGCTGGTCGCCAGCGGCGGGCCTATCGCCGAGGTCAAGGTGTTCGACCTCAAGCAAAGCATGCAGAACGGCGGCGGCCCCGCCTGCCTGCGCTTGCGCGTGGCGCTGTCGGCGGCGGAAATCGCCGCGGTCAATCCCAAGGTGCTGATGAGCGACGCGCTGTTCGCCACGCTCAACGGCTGGGTGGACCGCCACTACCGCGACCGGCTGAGCAGCGAAGACCTGGCCGATCCGCAGTTGCTGATTGAGAGCCGCACCGCGCTGGACGAGTTGAGCGGCATCCTGGGCCTGGGCTCGGTGTATCCGTTCCAGCTGGGCTGAAGCAAGCGGAACCCGCGCCTGATTTCGAGTCGGGCGCGCTAGCGAAACAGGCCGGGATTCCCGGCCTGTTTTGCGTTTGAAGCGACGGCGTCCGTCCGGATGCGCCGCTCTTGTCGTCGGGATGATGACAGCTTTCCTTTCCCCATAAACTGTACTGATTGATGGTATCTATTTGGAAAATGTCATCTATTTTTGGTTTTTAATGTTGTTTGACATGACAAAAGTCATGTGATAGCTTGAATGACATTGGAATATATTGATCGGTACGGCTTGCCGATCTAGGCCTCCAGGCCATGGGGGACACGGGTTTGCGGCGCGGCCGGCAGCGGCGGCGCGGCGGTCTGGATTCGGCGGGGGTGGAGAGGGCGAGGCGCCTGCTGCGCTTTTGCAACGGGATGCGGCCTGGCCTTTAGTACTGACCGGGCGGGCGGCGGGTTTGGACGCCGGAACGGACGCGGCGCGTCTCCGGCGATGCTTTGGCGGTTTGTGGTTGTTGTTGATTGCGAATGAGAGTGCCGGTTGGGTTTTCCGCCGCTGCGACGCGCAGTTCATCGCGGCTCCTTTTGTCTTGAATCCACTTCAAGTGCCAATACACCATGAAATATCACTGCATCGGCATCGGCAGCGGGCCGTCCAATCTGAGCGTGGCTTCGCTCTTGCACGGCCAGCACGACATCAAGAGCATTTTCTTCGAACAGAAGCCGGCCTTCTCCTGGCACGACGGCATGATGATTCCCGGCGCCGGGCTGCAAGTGTCCCTGTTCAAGGACCTGGTCACGCTGGCGGACCCGACCAACCGCTTCTCCTTTGTGTCCTATCTGCATCAGCACGGCAGATTGCTGCAGTTTCTCAACGCGCGTTTCGATCAGGTGTCGCGGCTGGAATTCCGCGACTATCTGAAATGGGCGGCGGAGAGCAACGACAACATCTGCTTCGGCGAGCGGGTGCTGGAGGTGGATTTCGTCGACGGCGCCTACGTGGTGCAGACCAGCAAGCGGCGGGTGCAGGGCGACAACGTGGTCGTCGGCGTCGGCATCGTGCCGGAGGTGCCGGACTTCGCGCGCTCCTGTCTGAACGAGAGCACGCATTTCCACGTCAACGACTTCGCCGCCAAGTCCGGCGTCACTGCCGGCAAGCGCGTGCTGGTGATCGGCGGCGGCCAGTCCGGCGCCGAGGCGGTGCTGGAGCTGCTGCGCCGCGGCGGCGACCAGGCGCCGGCCGCGCTCAGCTGGCTGTCGCGGCGGGAGAATTATTTTCCGCTCGACGATTCCCCCTTCACCAACGATCTGTATACGCCGACGCATTCCAATTATTTTTACGAGCAGGACGAGACCTTCCGCCGCGAATTCCTCAAGCGCAACCTGCTCAGCAGCGACGGCATTTCCGAGTGCACGCTGCGCAGCATCTACCAACAGATTTATACGTTGCGCTTCATCGCGCGCGCGCCTATCGACATCCGGCTGCTGCCCTTCCGCGAAGTGCGCGCCATCAGCCAGCACGGAGAACACTGGTCCGTCGCCGCCAGCCACCTGGGCGTCCATGAGTCCGAAACGCTGGACGCGGACGTGGTGATCTGGGCCAGCGGCTTCAAGCCGGCGCCCACCCCCTTTCTGCAGCCGCTGCGGGAGAGGCTGGAGCGCGAGGGCGAGGAGATCGCCGTCGACCGCGATTACGCGGCGCTGGGCAAGCTGCCGCGCAACCGCAGCCTGTTCATCCTGAACGCCATCCGCCAGCAGCGCGGCCTGGCCGATCCCAACCTCAGCCTGACCGCCTGGCGCAGCCAGATCGTCATCAACCGCATGCTGGACGCGCCGCGCGCCGGCAATGCGGACGCCGCCTTCGTGTCCTGGGCGCCGCTGGCCGCGACGCGCGCGGACGAGCGCAAGAACAAGAGGGAATGGGCATGAGGGCGCCGCATATCGTCGTCGTCGGCGGCGGCATTCTCGGCTGCACCATAGCCTCGCGCCTGCTGGAGCGCGAGCCGCGTGCCCGGCTCACCCTGGTGGACCGCGGCCTGATCGGCTCGGGGGCGTCGATGTATTCCGCCGGCGTCCATTTCCCGGTGGGCCGCTCCGAGCGCGTGCGCCGCCTGAGCGCCGCCAGCGCCGATTACTACCAGACCCTGAGCGCCGGCCATCCGCAGCTGCCGATGCACGGCTTCGACTTCTTCGTCGCCGCCGACGCGGCCGACGCCGAGGCGGTGCGCGCCCGCTGCGCCGGCCTGCTGCCTGTGACGGCGGAGGAGAGGCTGAGCCTTGCGTCGGACTTGCCGGCCGGCCGCGAGCTGTGGCGGCTGCCGGCCTGCCATGTGACGGATGTGCAGGCGCTGGCGCTCTGGCAGGCGCGGCGTCTGCGCGAGCGCGCCGAAGTGCTGGAGGGCGTCGGGGTGGAGGCGCTGGACGAGGGCGCCGACGGCGTCCGCGTCGTCCTGTCCAGCGGCCGGACGCTGGCCGCCGACGCCGTGGTGCTGGCCCCCGGCCCATGGGCCAACGAGGGCTGCTGGCGCGAGCTGACCGCCGCGCTCGGCATCCGCGTCAAGAAAGTGGTGGCCCTGCATCTGCAGCGGCCGCCCGAGGAGGGGCGGGCGCTGTTCTTCCCCGTCGAGGACGCCTTTCTGGCGCCGCTGCCGCATCGCGGGCACTGGCTGTTCAGCTACACCTGCCAGCAATGGGACCCGGCGCCCGAAGCGGGCCGGCTGGAGGCCCGCGAGATCGCCGAGGCGCGCGAGGCGCTGCTGGGCGTCGCGCCGGCCTTGGCGCCGCTGCTGGGTTCGGGCCGGGTGTTCTGCGACGCCTACAGCCCAAGCCGCGAGCCGCTGGCGCAATATGTCGGCCGCCATCAACGCATTCTGTTCGTCGGAGCGGGCAACGGCTCCGGTTATCGGCTGGCGCCCGGCATCGCCGCGGAGGCCGTCGCCCTGCTCAACCCCACACTCACCAACGGATAGCCGACCATGGACATCATTGACTTGAACCAAGCGCAGCGGGCGCCCGCTTTTGGCATCGAAATGGCCGCCATCGCCGGCCTGGGCGAGGGGGAGCCGCTGCGCCTGGCCTACGGCGTCGTCGAGCCGGGCGGGGAAAGCCGGCCGCACAAGCACGACGAGCTGGAGGCCTTCCTGATCCTCAGCGGCGAGGGCGTCATCGACGCCGACGGCCGCCGCCAGCCGGTGAGCGCCGGCCATCTGGCGCTGTTCAAACCGTTCGAGATGCACGTGCTGCGCAATACCGGCACGCAGCCGCTGCGCTTCTGCGACTTCTACTGGCGGGACCCGGCCCGGCGCGCCGCCGCCGCGCGGGACAACGGCGCCTCGCGCTTGCAGGGGCGTCCGGTGTTCGTGTTCTCCACGCCGCCGACGCCCAACGGCGACCTGCATCTTGGCCATCTGTCCGGCCCCTATCTGGGCGCCGACGTCTATGTGCGCTTCCTGCGCGCCAGCGGGCACGAGGCCTACCACCTGACCGGCAGCGACGATTACCAGAGCTATGTGGTGGGCCGCGCCCGCCAGGAAGACAGCAGTCCCCAGCGGGTGGCCAGCCATTATTCGGCGGAGATCAAGGCCACGCTGGACCTGATGGACATCCATCTGGATCAATACACCGTCACCACCCGCGACCCCGGCTACGCCGCCGGCCTGCGCGATTTCTTCTCGCGGCTGGTGCGGGGCGGCGCGGAGCTGCGCTCGGACGCGGCGCTGTTCGACGCCGAAACCGGCGATTATCTGTACGAGGTGGACGTCGCCGCCAAATGCCCGAGCTGCGGCTCGCCCTGCGGCGGCAATATCTGCGAGGAGTGCGGCGAGCCCAACAATTGCGTGGACCTGGACGCGCCGCGCTCGCGGCTGTCGGACGCGGCCCCGGTCACCGGCGCCATCCGCCGCTACATGATCAATCTATCCGCCTTCAAGGACGCGGTGGAGCAGCATCAGCGCCTGGGCAAGGTGTCGCCGCGCTTGCAGCAGCTGGCGGAGCGGGTGCTGGCGCGCAAGGACTACTGGGTGCCCATCACCCACCCGGCGCAATGGGGGGTGCCGCCGGCGGAGGAGGTCGAGGGCGAACAGGTGATCTGGGTGTGGCCGGAAATGGCTTACGGTTTTCTGCACGGCATCGCCGCGCTGGGCGGCCGGCTGGGCAAAGCGTGGAAAGCCGACCAGCCGCAGCTGGACTGGAAAATCGTCCATTTCTTCGGCTACGACAACAGCTATTACCACTCCATCCTGTACCCGGCCTTGTACCGGATGGCCTTCCCGGACTGGCGCTGCGACATCGACTACAACGAGAACGAGTTTTATCTTCTCGACGGCCTGAAGTTCTCCACCAGCCGCCGGCACGCGGTATGGGGCAAGGATATCCTGAGCCCGGACAGCGTGGACGCGGTGCGTTATTACCTGGCGCGGACCCGCGGCGAACAGGAGCGCACCAATTTCACGCTGGACGATTTCCACGCGCGGGTGGAAGGGACGCTGCTGGGCCAGTGGCAGGTCTGGCTGGCCGGCCTGGGCGAGCGCCTGCGGCAGGATTTCCAGCAAGAAGCGCCGGACGCCGGCAGCTGGACCGCCGCGCACACCGCCTATTTCGACACGCTGAACCAGCGGCTGGCCAGCCTGAAAATCCATTACGGCGCCGATGGTTTCTCGCTCAACCGCGTGGCGGAGGAACTGGACGCGCTGGTGGCCGGCGCGCTGCGCTTCGCCCAATCGAACGAGCGCATCCGTCGCAACCCGGCGCTGCGCGACGAGTACCGGACCGCGATCGCGCTGGAACTGGCCGCGGCGCGGCTGCTGGCCCAGACCGCCGCCCCCTTGCTGCCGCGCTTCGCCCAGCGCCTGGGCCGCGCCTTGGGCATGGAGCGCGTCGACGTCTGGCCGGATAGCGCGACGCTGACGCCGCCGGGCACGTCCCTGGACCTGGCGGAGCAGCGCTTCTTCACGCCGCTGCGCCAGCCGGCCGGCCCGCGGGAGGCGCAGGCATGAGCGGGCTGATTCCTCAAGCGCCGCGCGGCGAGGCCGTCGACCTGATCAACGCCATCGCGCTGCGCCGCTGCGACGATGAGCGGCATGTGATCCGTTTCCGCCAGGACGACGAGGTGCGGGTCTGGACCCTGGCCGAGCTGGACCGCAAAGCCGCGCGCGTGGCCCGCCGCTTGCGAGCGCTGGGTTTGCGACCGCGCGACCGCATCGGCGTGATGTCGCTGAACCGCATCGAGTTCGTGCTGTTGGACCTGGCCATCCTGAAGCTGGGCGGCGTGACCGCGGGTTTCGAAGCCGGCCGTTACCGGCCTGAACAGATCGTCGACATCTACGGGCTGAAGGCGCTGTTCGCCGAAGGCATCGCCAGCGGCGGCGCGTTTTTCGACATCGCCGAGATCCAGGCCTGGGCGGAGGGCGCCGAGACCGAGGCCGCCGAGCCGCCCATGCACGCCGGCTATGACGCGGCCGACATCTTCGCGATCAAGTTCACCTCGGGCAGCACCGGCGCGCCCAAGGGGCTGGAGGCCACCGTCGCCAGCGCCAACAGTTCCATCAATGACACGCAGACCCTGTTCGCGCATCGGGACGGCGACAATCTGCTGGTGTTCCTGCGCCTGGTGCTGTTGCAGCAACGCTACTGGATCTACTCGGCGCTGGTCTACGGTCATGACCTCACGCTGTCCAATCTGGAGCAGGCGCTGGACATGGCCAGCGCCTGCGCGCCTACGGTGGTGATGGGGGTGCCCGGGTTTTACGAAGAACTGCGTGGCCGGCTGCTGAGCCGGCACGGAGACAGCGCGGCCGCCGAGCGCGGCGCACAGATCCAGGCCGCGCTGGGCGGCCGCGTTCGTTATTTGTGGACCGGTTCCGCGCCGGCCAGCCGGGACGTGCTGGAGTTCTTCAATCATGCCGGCGTGCCGCTGTACGAGGGCTATGGCAGCAATGAGGCCTGCATCGTCGCCAAGAACCACCCGGGCGCCTTCCGCCTGGGCAGCGTGGGCCAGGTGCTGCCCGGCAAGAGCGTCCGCTTCGACCAGGACGGCATCCTGATCGTGGCCAGCCGCCATCCGGTCAATTGCCGCTATACCTGGTGCGATCCCGGGATCAATGAAAAGAGCTTCCTGCCCAGCGCCGAGGTCAAGACCTGGGACCTGGGCCATCTGGACGCGGACGGCTTCCTGTACATCCACGGCCGCATCGACGACATCGTTACGGTGACCAACGGCCGTAACGTGCTGGTGCGGCCGATAGAGGAGGGCTTGCGCCAGCACCCGCATATCCGGGAAGGGGTGCTGTACGGCACCGGCAAGCCCTTTGTCACGGCGATTTTGTCCCCGGACCTGGCCGCGGCGGACGCGGAGGCGTTGCGCCGGCATGTCGCGACGATGAATCAGGGGCTGTTTCAGGAGGAGCGCATCCTGGCCGTTGTCATCGCCGAGGAACCGTTTTCCATCGAGAACGGCCTGCTGAGTTCCCAATTCAAGCCCAAGCGCAAACTGATTTATCAGCGTTACGCGGCGCAACTGGACGAGATCTACGCCCGCCACGCGCGGACGCCGGAAGCGTTTTCCGAGGCGGCGGCGTATGTGCGGGATTGCCGGACGCCGCAGCCCTCCCTGAACCGCGACCCCGCCTAAACCCATGCAAGGAGCAAGCCATGACCTGGCGTAATCTGAAAGACCTCACCCTGGAAAACGAACGCGTGCGTCTGCGCCGGATTCAGATCGGCGACTACGCGGCTTTCGAGCGCATCGTATTCGAGCCCGCCATCTGGGAATACTTCGTCGCCCGCATCCAGACGCCGGACGATCTGGGACGCTTCATCGAGCAGGCGATACAGGACACCCTCAACGGCACGCGCATCGTGTTCGCCATCATCGACCGCCAGACCGACCGCATCGTCGGCAGCACCGCCTACGGCAATCTGGCCGAGGGCGAGCGGCGGCTGGAGATAGGCTGGTCCTGGCTGTGCCGGGACGCGCGCCGCACCGGCATCAACCGCGCGGTCAAGTTCGAGCTGCTCAAGCACGCCTTCGAGGCGCTGGAATGCGAGCGCGTGGAGTTCAAGACCGATGTGCTCAACGCCGGCGCCCGCGCCGGCCTGGCCGGCATCGGCGCGACGGAGGAGGGGGTGTTGCGCAGCTTCAACTTCATGCCCGGCGGCCGCCGCCGCGATGTCATCTACTACAGCGTGCTGCGCCGGGAGTGGGAACAGGTTCGCGACGAACGCTTCGCGGCGCTGGCCGCCGCGGCCAAGCCTTGAGCGGAAGCCGCCCCCTCATCAGCCATCGGAACAGGAAGGCCCCGCCTTCCCGGGAGCTTGAACATGAGAACGGAAGATTTCACCTTTGACGCCAACGGGCAGCGGCTGGCCGCCACCCGGGTGCAGCCGGAAGCCGGCGCGGCCAGCAGCATACTCACCCTGCACGGGCTGGGCCACATGTCCAACCGGCACACCATACGCTATGTGATCGACCACCTGGCCACGCATGGTCTGGGCTCGGTCTGCTTTGAGTTCTCCGGCAACGGCGACAGCAGCGGGGTGATGGAAGAATCATGTCTGCAGCGCCGCTACGGCGAAGTGCTGGCGGCGGCGGAGCACCTGGACAAGCGCGAGCCGCTGACCTTGATCGGCACCAGCATGGGCGGTCATCTCGCCGCCTGGCTCGCGCCCGTCTTGAAACCCGCCTGCCTGGTGCTGTTCTGCCCGGCCTGCTATCCGGCCGACGCCGTCGAATCCAAGTTCGACGGCAGCCTGGCCCGGCCGGGCTCTTATCCGGACTCGCCGGCCTATGCCGGCATCGGCGAATTCGGCGGCGACTTGCTGATCATCGGCGCCAGGAACGACGCGGTGGTACCCGCCGAGGCGCTGGACGGCTACCTGGCGGCGGCCCGGAACGCCCGTAGCAAGCACATCGTCTGGCTGGACGACTGCGATCATTTCATCCATCGCTGGCTGCCGCACCAGGACGCGCTGCGGCCGCGGCTGCTGAAAACGATACGAGACACTGTCCTGCAAGCGCGCGCTCGCTGATAAGCCCATTGGAGGAATCCATGCAAAACGCTCCCATTCTGATTGAAGAGAACATCTTGAAACGGCGCGATGTCGCCAGCATCGATATCGTTGAAAACGCTTTTTCGAACGGCCCGGTGGCCGAGGCCTTGCGGCAGGCGCCCAGCATCGAACGCCGCAAAGGCTTGAGCAAGGAGGCGTTTGATCGGGAGTACCGCGCTGGCCAGCGGCCGGTGATCCTGGAAGGCTATGCCGCCGACTGGCCGGCGGTGCGCAACTGGAGTTTCGAGCGCCTGGCCCAGCGCTGCGGCGACACGCCGGTGGTGGTCAACAGCTATAGCAGCCAGCGCTCCGCCCAGGCCAGCTTCGCCGAATTCGTGGCCATGATGATGAACAACGAAGGGCCGGACACGCAGCCCATCTATCTGCAGGAATGGTACTACAAGGCCTCCCGCCCGGAGCTGGCCGCGGATCTGCCCGAGATGGACATCGCCCAGTACGATTTTCGCCGCGATTTGTACGGCGAGGTCATTTCCACCAACCACCAGCTGTGGCTGGGCCAGCGCGGCGGCGTCACCCGGCTGCATCAGGATTCCTACACCATCGATGTCATGCATGTGCAGCTGGTGGGCGAGAAACATTGGATCGTCATGGGGCCGGAGGCGAAGCTGGCGGAAACGGCGGACGGCGGCGCGGACCTGGCCGCGCTGGCCCAAGACCCGGCCACCCAACTGATGCAATGCACCTTGAAGCCCGGCGATGTGCTGTACCTGCCCGCCTTGTGGTTCCACCGCATCAAGCTGCTGAGCAACTCGATAGGCCTGGGCCGCAAATGCCTGGACCAGGCCAATCTGCAAACCCACATCCGGCAGCGGATGGCGGAATTGCTGGCGCTGGCGCTCAACCCGGAAGAGGTCAAGCTCACCCACCCGGAGCTGTTCAATGTGGTGATGATGCGCAACCGGGTCTGGGCCAAGCGCATGGGCATCGATTTGTCGAAACTGAGGCCTTGAGCCGGCGCCGGCCTGGCCAGGACATACCTAAATTAGAGTCTGTTCAAAATCTTATGAATAGGCTCTTAGAGGAGAAGAGAATGAAGCAAGCGCACGTGCTGGTCGTCGGGGGACTGGACCACACGCTGGACAAACTGGAGCAACTGGGCGTCCGCTATTCGATGATGCAGACCCTGGAGCGCGTCAACGAGCGGCAGTACCGCGCGGCCACGCGCTACGCGGTGATGGATTACGAGGATATGGAGGAGGTGCTGTTGCTGGCGCGGGCCTGGCATGCCAGGGACCCGTTCGACGCGGTGGTGTCCTTCACCGAATACGGCCTGCATCCGGCATCGCAATGCGCGATCGAGCTGGGCATTCCGGGCGACAACCTGGAGGCGGTGCTGCATACCCGCGACAAGATCAAGATGCGCGAGCTGCTGGGCCAGCATGGTCTGAGCCCGGTGCAGTACCGGGTTTGCCAAAGCGTGGACGACGCCAGGGTCTTCTTCCGTGAGCTCAAGGGCGAAGCGATGGTGTTGAAGCCGTTTGCCGGCGGCCTGAGCGAAGGGGTGTTCTTCGTTGACGCGGAAGCGCATCTGGAAGCGCGCTGGAACGGTTCCCGCGCGGTGATGGACGGCCCCATCCTGGCCGAGGAATTCCTGCACGGCCCGGAATACAGCGTCGAATCCATCTCCATCAACGGCCGCCATCAGATCGCGATGATCACCGAGAAGGAAACCACGGCGCTGCCGCGCTTCATCGAGCTGGGCCACCAGGTGCCGGCGCGGCTGGACGAGGCGCAGCAGGCGGCGGTCAAGGAACTGGTCACCCGCTTTTTGGACGTCATCGGCCAGAAAACCGGGCCCGCGCACACCGAGATCCGCCTGACCCCGTCCGGCCCCCGCATCATCGAGTCGCAGACCCGGGTGGGCGGCGACCAGATCTGGGAAATGTGCGAGATGGTCAGCGGCGTCAACCTCACCGGCGAAACCGTGGCGGTGCTGACCGATTCGCCGCGGCCGGAGCGCAAGCCGGTGGCCCAGGCCGCCGCCATCCGCTTTTTCTCCTACGAGAACGCCCGCATCCTGGACGTGCGCGGCATCGAGCAGGCGAGAAGCGCGCCGGGCGTGGTCCGGCTGGATTGCCAATTGCAAGCCGGCAAGCGCTACGACACGCTGAAGTCGTCCAACTCGCGCCAGGGCTATGTGCTGTGCGTGGGCGACACCATAGAGCAGGCCGTCGCCAACGCCGAGGCAGCGCGCGACGCGGTGCAAGTGGCCTGGGAGCCGCTGGCCGAGGAATAGGGGTCGCAGATCCTGCCGGCAGGCCAGTCCGTCGCGCATGCTTTCACGCCGCGCGGCGGACTTTAACCGTTTCTTGAATCCATCCGAATCAAAGACAGGCAAGCATGAACTCGCATCCGGTCCGGCGCAGCGTGCTGTACATCACCGCGCATTACATCATGACCTATCTAGGCTACTACGGCCTGGTCTCCACCCTGGTGGTCACTCTCAACAAGGGCGGGTTCAGCGCGGAACAGATCGCCATGCTGGTCATCCTGTTCACCTTGACCACCAAGGCGGCGAAGATACCGCTGGCGCCGTGGCTGGACCGGATGGCGGCGACGCATTCCGTGTTGATAGGCTGCGGCATGGCCGCCGTCGGTTTCTTGCTGCTGTATTCAGCCCAGGGCTTTTATCTGACCGCTTGTGCGCTGACGCTGTCCGGCACCGGCATTTCCATCAACGCGCTGGCGAGCAAGCAATTGGCCGCGGCCACCAGCGACATGATGGACAACCGCGCCAAGCTGTTTTCCATCACCTATATCGGGATCAATATCGCGGCGGCGGCGGCGGCGCCGCTGGCGCTGTTCCTGGTGGCCCAGGGGCAATACCGACTGGTGTTGATCGGCATCGCCGTTTCCTATTGCATCGCCGGCGTGGTGACCTTCCTGAATTTCACCAAGCTGGGCATGAAACGCCCCGGCGGCGGCGCGCCGTCGTTCCGCTCCTATTGGAATCTGCTCTACCTGCCGGGCATGGCGCCCTTTCTGCTGATCAACTTCTTATGCTGGCTGCTGTACGGCCAGCTGTTCAATGTGCTCGCGCTCCATGTCTCGGAAACGCTGGCGCTGCCCGGCAAGCTGGGCTGGTTGTACTCCTTGAACGCCTTGCTGGTGATCGCGCTGCAATTGCCGGTCACCCATCTGGCCCACGGCTGGAGCGGCGGCAAGCCGCTGGGCATCGTCCGTTCCTCCTACGCCACCTTCGCGCTGGCCTTCATCATGCCCTTCATTCTCCCTGGCTATGGCGGCGCGCTGGCCTTTGTGTTGCTGTTCACTTTCGCCGAGATGATGTTCGCGCCGAGCATGGACGTGCTGCTGCTGTCCTTGATCGGCAAGGAAAGCCGCGCGGTGGGCTATAGCGTGCTGTCCATCAGCACCGCGCTGGGGGAATCGCTGGGCGGGGGCATGGGGGTGGCGGTGTACCGCTGGATGGCGGACTACGGCCATGCCGGCCAGTTCTGGCTGCTGCTCACCGGCCTGTCGCTGCTGTGCATCGCCGTCGCCTATGTGTTGCAGGAGTCCAGCGCCGGTTTGCGCTCGCTGGCGGCCGGCGCGGCTTAGAACCTGTTTACGATCTGCTGCGCGTCGGCGATACGGCGTTGAAAACAGCTTCGAAATGCTCATGTACCACTTGTACATTCCGCTTTCTCAGCGGTTTTCGCCTTGTCTCGCCTTAGCTCGCGAAATCGTAAACACGTTCTGCGCGACGCGCGGCAGAGCGTAAACCGGTTCAGTGGCGGATCTGGGTGCTGCCGGCCTCCGCCAGCGCCTCCAGCAACAGCGCGGTGCTGGCGCCGGGCAGGCTGAACGGGTCCAGCCGCGTCTGGGCGGAATAGCGCAGCAGCAGCGAGGCGTTGAGCTTTTCCATCATCACCTCGGCCATGCTCCAGTTGGCGAAGCGGCGTTGCTCCACTTCCTGGTAGTCCAGCAGGGTCAGGCATTGATGGCGCGGGTCGTGGGCCAGTTTCTGGTACAGCAGATTGACCTCGGCGCGGCCGCCTTCCAGCGATTGCACGAACACATCCTTGCTGTAGCACAGCACCCCGGTGATGCCCTGGGGCGGATTGTATTTGCGCGCGGCGATCATGATGTCGTCCACCAGATCGCTGTCTATCGATTTGTGCGCGCGGCTGCAGTAGGTCAGGCGTACCAGCATGAGTCTCCCCTTGGATGCGAAGAGGCCGCGCCGGATCGGCGCGGCCTCGTTTTCATCTTAGCCGCTGCGCGCCGGCTTGCCGCCGGCGACCGCCTTATTTATGCATCAAGGACAGGAATTCACGGCGCAGATTGGCGTCGCTGAGGAAGGAGCCGCGCATCACGCTATTGGTCATCTTGCTGTTGCTGTCCTTGACCCCGCGCCAGTGCATGCAGAAGTGGTCGGCCTCCATCACGATGGCCAGGCCGTCCGGCTGCAGCTTCTTCATCAGCAGGTCGGCGATCTGCGACACCGCCTCTTCCTGGATTTGCGGACGGGTCATCACCCAGTCTATCAGCCGCGCGTACTTGGACAGGCCGATCAGATTGGAATGCTCATTGGGCATCACCCCCACCCAGACGCGGCCGATGATGGGGCACAGGTGGTGGGAGCAGGCGCTGCGCACCGTGATCGGGCCGACGATCATCAACTCGTTCAGCTTTTCCACATTGGGGAACTCGGTGCTGGCCGGCATCGGCACATAGCGGCCGCGGAAGACTTCCTTGATGAACATCTTGGCCACGCGCTTGGCGGTGTCCTGGGTGTTGTGGTCGTGTTCGGTGTCGATGACCAGGCTTTCCAGCACCGCTTTCAGTTTTTCCTGAACCTCGGATTGCAGCAGGTCCAGTTCGCCGTCCTCGATGTGGGCGGCGATATTGTCGTTGGCGTGAAAACGGACGCCGGCTTGCTGCAGGCGGCTGCGGATGCGCTGTGAGACCGGCAGATGGTCAACGGTATTGGTCTTGTTCATTGTGTTGGCAGTCTCGGATGCTTATTTATCATTTTGGCGCCGCCATGGCTGGCGGCTCTATCCATTGCGCATGACTTGGGGCGGGGCAGGCGGTGGGCGCCTCCCCGGAAGGCGGCGTGGTTGGAGCCTGACCGATGCGACAGGAACGCTCCATGTTAGCACAAGCGCCGGAGCGCATCCGCAGCCGATGCGTCTAGTAGAAACCCTTAGCCCGTCAGGGCTTGACGCGGGAAGTCCTTAATTTGACGGGCATGCAAAGTCAATGCCGGCGGCTGGCCGCAGCCGATCTTGCTGTCCTTTCGGACTGGGGCGCGCGCGGCGCGGCGGCTCCCTTCGCGCCGGCGCGAGCCTTGCCGCGCCGGAGGCGCGCCCGTCGGCGGCTGCGCCGTCGGCGCGTGTTGGCGTTTTCGACACAGAAATGATCCGGATTGTATTTCCGCCGGCCTGGATTACCACTCACATAACAAGGACAACTCATCTGGAGACAGTACGGTATGGACAGCCAAGCGCAAACCGGCCGGCAACGCTGGGCCCGGGACTATGTGTTCGACGCCTTGAGCCAATTGGGCATCCACCGCATTTTCGGCGTGCCGGGCACCAATGAAATTCCCATCATCGACGGCACCTCCTACCCGGAAAACCAGGTGGAGTACATCGAGTGCCTGCACGAAAACATCGCCATGGGCGCGGCGATGGGCTCGGCGCGGATGACCGGCAAGCCCGGCGTGGTGGTGGTGCACGTCACCCCGGGCATCGCCCACGGCATCGGCAATCTGTTCAACGCCTGGCGTTCGCAGGCGCCGCTGGTGATTCTGTGCTGCCAGCAGCAGAACGAGCTGGTCACCCAGGAGCCTTTGCTGGCCTCCAATCTGGTGGACCTGGCGCGGCAATACACCAAGTGGGCGCATGAGGTGCGCACCGAGCAGGAACTGCCTATGGTGTTGCAGCGCGCCTTCAAGGAGGCGATGGCGCCGCCCAACGGCCCGGTGTTCGTCGCCATTCCCTGGGAATTCACCATGCGCCGCATCGGCGACGGCGACCGCCTGCCCGGCATTACCCGCATCTCCCCGCATTTCGTCGCCGACGCCGACGCCATCCGCCAGGCGGCCGCCATGCTGCGCGAGGCGGCCAACCCGCTGATCGTGGTGGGCGACGCCGCCGGCTACGCCGAAGCCTGGCCGGAACTGCAGGCGCTGGCGGAGTTGATAGGCGCGCCGGTGTCGCTGCAAACCTTCAGCAGCCTGGCCAACTTTCCCAACGGCGATTACCACTGGCAGGGCGAGCTGCCCGGCGGGCAGAAAGATCTGCAGCAAGTGTTCGCCGGCCACGACGTCGCCTTCTTGTGCGGCTTCAGCAACCAGGCCCAGGTCACCGTGTTCAAGTACAGCGACGGCCCGCTGATCCCGCCCTCGGTGCGTCAGGTTTACCTGAGCAACAACAGCTGGGACATCGGCAAGAACTACTACGGCGAGTGCGCGCTGTTCGGCGACATCAAGGCCACCTTGCCGCTGCTGAACCGGGAGATCGGCGAGCAGCCGTCGGCGGCCACGCGGCAGCGCAATCTGTCGCTGCGGCAAAAGTCCGAAGCGCGGCGGCTGCAGTGGGACGTCTATCTGCGCGAGGCGATGCGGCAGCAAGAAATCTGGGCGGTGGTGATCGCCGACGCGCTGCGCCTGGAAATCAGCGAACGCCGGCTGGAAAAGCAATTCGTCTACGTGCACGAGGCGGTGTCGGACCCGGCGCCGTTCCAATACCTGCTGCCCTTCACCGAAGAGGCCGCCGCGCCGATCAGCTACTACTGCGTCGGCGGCGGCTCGCTGGGCTGGTCCATGCCCGCCACCCTGGGCATCAAGCTGGAAGCGCAAGGCTGCCAGGGCATAGACACCCGTTTCGTGGTGGCGGCCACCGGCGACGGCTCCTCGCTGTTCTACCCGCAAACCTGGTGGACCGCGCAGCACCGTCAGCTGGGCGTGCTCTACATCATCACCAACAACCACGAATACCACACCCTGCAAATGGGGCTGCAGCAAGTGGAGGCGATGTACGGCGACGCGCCCGGCTACGGCTGGCAGGCGCGCACCCAGGACCCGGAATACCTGCGCATCCACCGGCCCAAGCCGGACTTCGTCGCGCTGGCCAAGGCCTTCGGCGGCATGGAGGGCGAGGTGGTGGTCCATCCGGAGGCGGTGCGCGCCGCGGTGCGGCGCGGGCTGGACCACGCGCTGGCCGGCCGCGCCTACGTGCTGGACATGCAGACCGTGGGCCTGGACCAGCCGCCGCCGACGCCGCAGCAGGCCAACGCCCGCTACCGCCATCAGCCGCGATTGGACTGTTTCCACGTGCCGGACGGGGACGTCCAGCGCAACACGGACAACGGCCGGCCGGCCAATGTGCCGGTGATCTTCTGATCCCGGCCCCACTCAGCGAGGACAAGCAAAATGGCCAGCGAAAACATAGACATCGCCATTGTCGGCGGCGGCGTGTCCGGCGTGTACAGCGCCTGGCGGCTGCAACAACACTATCCCCAGCTCAAGATCGCGGTGTTCGAGGCCAGCGATCACATCGGTGGCCGGCTGCTGTCGGTGCGGCCGCCGGACATCCCGGACATGGTGGCGGAGCTGGGCGGCATGCGCATCCTGCCGGAAGTGCAGCCGCTGATCTACGACCTGATCCAGGAGTTGAACGCGCTGCTGCCGGCGCCGGAGCAGATCGAGCTCTACCGCTTCCCGGTGGACGAGCCGCAAAACATCGCCTATCTGCGCGGCGTCTACCTGCGCTTGCAGGACTTCACCACCGAGCCGGACAAGGTGCCGTACCGGCTCAACTTTCTGGACCGGGGCCAAACCGGCGGCGGCGTCATCATCGACGCCATCGAGCAGATCGTGCCCGGCATCACCAATAAATCGCTGACCGAGGAGGAGCGCCGGCTGATGGCGCAGAGCGCCAGCTTCGGCGGCGTGCCGCTGTACCAGCAGGGCTTCTGGAACGTGCTGTTCCGCGTGATCACCGGCGAGGCCTATCAGTACGCCGAAGACACCGGCGGCTACGACACCACGCTGTGCAACTGGAACGCCGCCGACGCCATCCCCTGGTTTCTGTCCGACTTCGGCGTGTCGGCGCAATACATGGGTTTTTGCAACGGCTTCCAGCAAGTGCCGCTGGTGTTGGCCCAGTTGTTCCAACAGGCCGGCGGCGAGGTGAGGCTGGAAGCGCCGGTCAGCGGCGTGACGCGCAGCGGGCAGGGCTTCCAGTTCCAGGCGCAAGGCCAGACCGTGTCCGCCAAAACCCTGATCCTGGCGATGCCGCGCCGCGCGCTGGAACTGCTGTCCGCCACCAGCCCCTGGCTGCAGGAGGCCGCGCGCTTCCAGCAATTGACGGCCAGCGTCACGCCGCGGCCGCTGTTCAAGTTGTTCACCACCTACAACAGCCCCTGGTGGCTCAATACCGGCTACAGCACGGCCGACGGCGACTACGTGCCGGTCAAGTCCGGCCGCTCCGTCACCGATTTGCCGGTGCGCCAGACCTATTACTGGCCGCGCAGCAACGGCCTGCCCGCCTTGCACGGCCACGCCATGTTGCTGGCCAGCTACGACGACGGCGACAACACCGGCTTTTGGGATGGCTTGCGCGGCCGCCGCCACAGCGCCTGGAAGAAGGGGCTGGAAGTGGCCGAGCTGGCCGATCCCTTCATCGGCGCGGACGACCAGGTGCGCGCCAAGGAGCTGAGCTGGCACCGCTACAAGGCCCCGCGGATGATGACCGAGGAAGTCACCCGCCAGCTGACGGTGATGCACAGCCTGTCCTACACGCCCAAGGTGCGCAACGCCGCCTTCCGCGACTGGGGCGACGACCCCTACGGCGGCGGCTGGAACAGCTGGAACATCGGAGTGAAGAGCTGGGAGGTGAAGCGGCAGATCATCCAGCCGCTGGACGGCCAGCCGCTGTATGTGTGCGGCGAAGCCTATTCCGACGCTCAGGGCTGGGTGGAGGGGGCCTTGCAGACCGCGGACATGATGTTGGCCAAGTTGGTCTGAGAACCTGTTTACGATCTGCTGCGCGTCGGCGATACAGCGTTGAAAACGTCTTCGAAATGCTCATGTACCACGTGTACATTCCGCTTTCTCAGCCATTTTCGCCTTGTCTCGCCTTAGCTCGCGAGATCGTAAACAGGTTCTGAGAACCGGTTCAAGGTTCGCCGCGCCGCGGCGCTTCCGTAAGCGGGACAGACGCGGTCTGTCCCGCTTGGCGCGCGGCCCGGCGCGCGCTACCATACCGTTTTCGCGCGGCGATCCCGCCGCGCATGTTCCGAGGTAATCGTCCGATGCGCCATTGATGCCGCCGTCCCCCCTGGACGGCCACGTTCTCCGCCCCCTGCGCGCAGGGGAATGTTAGGCATCCCTGGAAGCTTCATGACCCACACCCATCTCACTTTGGACGATGTGTCCTATCTGCTGCCCGATGGCAGAGTTCTGTTCAGCCAGCTCAATATGGTGTTCCACCCCCAGCGCATCGCCCTGGTGGGCCGCAACGGCGTGGGCAAGACCGTGCTGGCGCGCTTGCTGGCCGGCGAGCTGCAACCCAGCGCCGGCCGCTGCCTGCGCGGCGGGACGGCGCATTACCTGGCGCAGAGGGCCGGCGCGCCGCGGGGCGGCACCGCCGCCGGCCTGGCCGGACTGCAAGCGCCGCTGGACGCGCTGGCGCGCATCGAGGCCGGCGGCGTCGACGCGCGCGATTTCGAACTGCTGGCCGAACGCTGGGACCTGCGCCAGCGGCTGGAACGCGAATGGCGGTGCTGCGGCCTGGGCCATCTGCGCCCGGAGACGCCGGCCGGCGCGCTCAGCGGCGGCGAGGCCGCGCGGGCGGCCTTGAGCGGGGCGATGCTGTCCGACGCCGATTTCCTGATCCTGGACGAGCCCAGCAATCACCTGGACCGGGATCAGCGGCAGGCGCTGATCGAGCAACTGTCCCGCTGGCCGCGCGGCCTGCTGCTGATCAGCCACGATCGTCAGCTGCTGGCGCGGATGGAGCGCATCGTCGAACTGTCGCCGCAGGGCCTGACCGGCTACGGCGGCGCTTACGATTTTTACGCAGAACAGAAGGCGGGGGAGCAGGCGCGCGCGCAGTCGCTGCTGGAACAGCGCAAACAAGAGCGCTTGCGCGGACAGCGGGCGCTGCGCGAACAGCAGGAAAGGCAAGAGCGGCGGCAGGCCCGCGGCGATAAGCGCGGCCGCGAGGCCAATCAGGCCAGCATCCTGCTGGACCGCCAGCAGCAGCGCAGCGAAGCCAGCGCCGGCAAGCTGCGGCGGCAACAGGCCGCGACGCGGGAAGCGCTGGACCAGGCGGTGCGCGAGGCCGCCCGGCGGGCGGAAGACGAGGCGGCGGTGGTGGTGCACGCCTTGCCGCAGGGGCGGGCGCTGCCGCGCGTCGCCGTCGCGCTGGACGAGGTGGAGCTGCCGTTCGCGCCGCCGGCCACGCGCCGCGTCCATCTCAGTCTGGGCGGCGGCCGCCGCATCGGCGTCGTCGGCGCCAACGGCTGCGGCAAGTCCACCTTGCTCAAGGTGCTGGCCGGGCAATTGCGCCCGCTGGCCGGCCGGGCGCGGGTTCCGGCCGGCTGCGCTTACCTGGCCCAGGACCTGGACGGGCTGGACTCCGGACGCGGCGCGATCGAACAGCTGCTGGCCGCCAATCCGGCGGCCGGGGAAAGCCGGCTGCGCATGCTGCTGGCCCAACTGGGGCTGGACGCCGGACTGGCTGCGCGGCCCTGCGGCCTGCTCAGCGGCGGCGAGCGGCTGAAGGCGGCGCTGGCCCGCGCGCTCTACGCCGATCCGCCGCCGCCGTTGCTGCTGCTGGACGAACCCAGCAATCATCTGGACCTGCCGTCCTTGCAAGCGCTGGAAGCGATGCTGCGCAATTACCGCGGCGGCCTGCTGGTGGTGTCGCACGACGACGCCTTCCTGGACGCGCTGGGCCTGGACGGCTGGCTGACGGCGGACGAGAACGGCTGGCGGCTGCGGGACGGCGCGGAGCGGGACGCGGGGGGCATCGATAAAAGTTCGTTTTAGGTAATTTAACGTACAGATATACTAAAAACGCATGAATATAGTTAAAGCGCTGACGAAAACCGTCGGCGCTTTTTCATTCCAGTGACACGCAGGCTGGCTGGATGACGAGGCGGATGGGCGAGGCATTTGGGTGGGTGCGGAGATTCCCCGGAGGCGCGGCGGCCGCTTGGCGGCTCAGCGGCGAAGGCCTCTTGCCGGCGTGAAGCCGATAGGGAGCGCGGACCGCATATTGCCTCCAGTCGCAGAACGCGCCGCCGGTATCCGCTCCATCCAGACGACGGCGCCGCCAAGCCAAGCACGCCTCGGTCACAGTGCTCAAGCCAGGAGGACACCATGGCCCAACCGGAAGTGAACAAACTGCTGATGCGCGCGGTGAGCGATAACGATTTCCGCGCCAAGTTCTTGTCGGACCCCATCGCCGCGGCGAAGGACGCCGGCGCCAACAGCGCGACGGTCGCCGAATTGAAAAAGATCGACGTCGCGCGCTTGCGCGCCCAGTTCGACCACCTGACCCGGGTGTCCGGCGACTTGCTGGCCGGCTCGGTGGTGGCGGCCGGGCATAGCCGCGACTGGAGCGACCGCAGCAATATCCACGACAACGACGGCCACATCCACGACAAGGCGGCCAGCGTGTTTTCCCCGGGCGATCTGGTCACCAATCCGGCGGTGTCCACCACGCTGAACCCGGCGGCGGTGCGCGACGCGCTCAAGGACCCGCTGGTGCTCAAGGAAATCGAAAACAATCCCCAGATCAAGGCGGCCTTGAAACGCGGCGTCAAATAGCCGCGCGGCGAGCGGACCCCGGCGCGGCCAGCCGCGCCGGGACGGATTTTCTGGCGGCCCGCTTGCGGGCCCCTTTGTGGGGCGACGGCGATGATCATCCGGCTGACGGCTTCCTGCAACAACAAGTGTTTCTTCTGCATCGTGGACGACGAGATCGCCCAGCGGGCCTTCCGGCCGCTGGAGGAGATCGTGGCCGAGCTTGAGCGGGCGGCGCCGGACGAGGAAGTGGACATCTTCGGCGGCGAACCCACCATAGACCCGGTGTTCTGGCAGGTGCTGAGCGAGGCGCTGAAAACCGGCCGCCGCGTCAGCCTGGCCTCCAATGTGCGGCTGTTCTCCCACCGCCCGGCGGCGGAGCGGCTGGCGGCCATGGCCGACGGCCGGCTGGAAGTGCGCACCAGCCTGATGGGCCACAACGCCGAGCTGCACGACAAGCTCAACGGCGTGCGCGAGGGCGCGTTCCGGCAAACCCTGCGGGGCATCCGCCACCTCAGCGAGCTGGGCTTCGACATCCAGACCAATATCGTGATCCTGGCGGAAAACGTCGAACACCTGCTGGCCACCGGCGTGAGCGCGGTGGAGGCCGGCTCCTCGCGGCTCAAGTTCAGCGGCAGCGTGCGCACCGGCAAATTCATCGACTCCATCGCCGACCCGGCGCTGGTGCGCGAACGGCTGCGCACCATCGTGCCGCTGTTCCGCGCGCTGGGCGTGCCGGTGACGCTGGAGAAACTGGCGCCTTGCCTGATCCCGGACTTCCTGGACCTGCTGATCCGCGATTCCGATCCGGCGGTGGACACCCATCCCTGGTACGAGAAAACCCGCGCCTGCCGCGGCTGCCGGCTGGCCGACGCCTGTCCGGGCGCCGAGCGCGGCGCGCTGATCCGCCACGGCCAGGACTGGGTGCGGCCGCTGGCCGAAATCCCGGCGGAGCTGATAGACGAGGTGCGCGTCGCCGCGCTGGAGCGCTATCAGCCGCGGCGCGACAAGCCCTTTCTGCGGGTGTTGTTCGATCACCAGGACCTGTCCTCGCTGGGCCTCATCGCCAGCTTCTCGCGCCAGCATCCGCAACTCTATTTGATCGCCTAACCCGTCACCCGTCCGCGAGGCCCGTCATGAACCACGTCGTCACCCCGATTCGCCCGATTGAAGCGCAGGCGCCGCGCGCGGCTCCGGCCCCCGCCCAGCCGGACCGGGCCGGCATGGAGGACATTTTCGCCGACTTCCGGCTGCGCGACCGCTGGAAGCCCAATTACCGCGCCCGCGACGTCGGCGACGGCGTCTTCCTGTCCAGCGACCAGGGCAGCTGGGCGCTGCTGAGCCGGGACGAATACCGCGCGCTGCGCAGCATCGCCCTGCCCAGGGCCTTGCACGACATGCTGGAGGAGCGCGGCCTGATCCTCACCGCGCGCAACGCCGGCGCGGTGATGCGCGCCTACGAAGACTGGTCCGCCAATTATTTTCCCGGCACCGCGCTGCACATCATCGGCATGACGCGGCGCTGCAATCTGCGCTGCGCCTACTGCCACGCCGCCGTGGTGCGCGACAGTTCGGACCCGGCCCGCTACGACCTGGACGAGGCCACCGCGCGCGCCATCGTCGACTTCGCCTACCAATCGCCGTCCTCGCGCATCCATTTCGAATTCCAGGGCGGCGAAGCCACGCTCAACTTCGGCGCGGTGCGCTATCTGCACGCCTACGCGATGATCAAGAACCTGGCGCACAAGCGCGCCTTGTCCTTCTCCATCGTCAGCAACGGCGTGGACCTGCCGGACGAGGTGCTGGACTACCTGGCGGCCAGCCGCATCAACATCACCACCTCCATCGAGTTCGACGCCGCGGAGCATCCGTCGCTGCGCGTGGACTGGGACGGCCGCGGCCATTGGGACGACATCCGCCGCAACCGCGCCCGCATGCGCGAACGCGGCCTGGACGTGCCCTCGCTGATCGTGGTGGGGCGCAACAATCTGCACAAGCTGCGCGACTACGTCGACTTCGCGGTGGCGGAAGGGCAGTCGTCCATCTTCTTCTCCCCGGTGCAGAAAATGGGCTTCGCCAAGGGCAAATGGGACAGCGTGGGCATGGAGATGGACGAGTTCTTCGACGCCTGGCGCGACGCGCTGGACTACATCTTCTCGCTGTGGGACCAGGGCATTCTGCTGGAAGAACGCTATTTCTCGCTGGCGCTGGAAAAGCTGTTCAACAACCGCGACGTCAAATACGTGGACTTCCGCAACCCCAGCGGCATGGTGCTGGGCAATCTGGCCTACGACCACCTGGGCAACGTCTACGGCTGCGACGAGGGCCGCGGCCACGCCGATTTCCGCATCGGCAACGTGCACACCGACAGCTACGCCGCCGCGGTCAGCTCCGACAAGGCGCGCCAGCTGGTGTCCTACTCGCTGCGCGAGCACGACGCCTGCCAGGTGTGCGCCTACCGGCCTTATTGCGGCGTGTCCCCCATCGTCAGCAAGGGCGAAACCCATTCGCTGGACCCGCAGCCCTTGACCAGCTCCTGCTGTCAGCGCACCCGGCACCTGTTCGACTTCGTGGTGAAGCTGATGCGCGAGCGGCCGCAGCGCGTCGACCAGGCGCTGACCATCATCCGGATGAGCACCCAATGAGCGCCGCCCGAGACCTTCTCGCCGGCGAGTTGCTGGCCGGCGGCGAAGGCGCGCGCATCGCGGTGGAGGCGCTGGCGGTGCTGGCCGGCCTCAAGCCGCTGGCGCGCTTCACCGCCGGCCGCGACAGCGCCGCGCGGCTGTGCGCGCTGCTGGACGCCTGCGGCCTGCGCCACGGCCAATACGTGCCGCCGCCGGACGACTGGGGCTACCGCCACGCCACCGCGGCGGAGCGCGCCGCCTTCAGCCGCAGCGACGCGCGGGTCTATTACGCGCGGGACGCGGAGGCGCTGGAACAGGGGCTGGACGCCCAGCGGCGGCAAGACAATGTGGCGCTGGGACGGGCGCTGGGCTATCCGGCCTGCTGCATCGCCGCCAACGAATACTTCGGCGCCGCGCCGATGACCGATCTGCTGCGGGTGGCGCGCACCCCGGGCGGGCGCGACTGGCGGCTCAATGTGTTCCTGACCGAGATGGAAGTGGGGCGCGGCTCGCCGTATTACCTGATCTCCCACTTCCCCTGCCACCTGGGCTGCCGCGCCAGCATAGACTACGCCGCGGCGCTGCTGGACGCGCTGCGCGACGCCGTCCCGGCCTTCGCCGCCCAGCTGGAGCGCCTGTTGCCGCTGCCGCTGCTGCTGCGCGACGAGGAAGCGCCGCCGGAGGCGCGGCGTTACGGCAATTTCGGCGCCCAGCTCTACGGCGGCGGCGTGGGCGACGCGGTGTTCTATCAGGGCTGGCGGCCGTTGCGCGCCAGCGACCGTCTGCCGGAGGCCCGGCTGGACCAGGGCGATTGCATCGCATGGCAACAGGAGGACTTATGCGTGCTCAGCGCGCGGGACGGGCGCGAAGTGGCGAGGCTGCCCACGGAACGCTGGCATTTGGTGGCCTTTCAATAGCCGCGGCGGCCGCCGCCTCGCCCGAGGGCTTGCGCGCCGTGCTGCCGCAGCTGACCCAGGCGGCGCGGGTGGACCTGGCGCTGACCCTGGCCGGCGCCAAGCCGCTGGCGCGGGTGTCCTGCGCCTACCGCGACGCGGAGCGCGTGATCGGCGCGCTGCGGCGGCTGGGCCTGGCCGCTCGCCGCTGGGAACGGGCGCTGCGGCCGGCGGTGGCGGACGCCGACGACTACGTGGTGTCCGCCGTGGCCTGCGACGAGGCGGCCGCGCCGGACGCGCGCGCCTTCGTCTTCGCCGCCCGCGACGGGGAACTGGCGGAGCTGGCCGCGCGCTTCACCGACGACGACCTGATCGCCGGCCGCCTGCTGGGCTATCCGGACTGCTGCGTGCAAGCCTATCTGGCGCATCGCGAGCATCACCACGCGCGGCTGGAGCCGGCCTTCGCCGGCGACGGCGGCGCGTCGCCGTACTGGACCAACACCATGCTGGACGTGTTCGGCTGGCATCTGCTCAGCCACTTTCCCTGCCGCGCCGACTGCGCGGCCAGCCGCGCCCAGGCGATGCGCCATTGGGAGGCGCTGTGCCGGCTAGACCCCGGCTTCGGCCTGGCCGCGGTGCGCCATCTGCGCAGCCTGGTGCTGCGTCATCCGCGGCTGGGAATGGTTTACGGCCAGCCGCTGGCGGACGGCGGCCTGCTGCTCTTGGGCGGCTCCGCCGCCTTCCGCGCCGCGCTGGGCGGCGCCGAGCGGGTGGAGCGCCGGCCCGGCCGGCTCGAGCGCGGCGGCCAGGCGGTGAGCGGCGTGGAAACCTTCGACTTCACCGCGGGCAGCGACGATGGACACCCCGTTTGACGAACTCGCCGCCAGCGCCGCCTGCCCGGGCGATCCGGACGGGCTGGCGCTGCTGGAAAGCTGCGCGGCCCAGGCCTGGCGGCGCAGCCTGCGCGCCTTTCTCGAACGCCTCGCGCCGGCCATCGCCTTGCCGGCGGGCGCGGCGCGGGCGCTGAGCGCCATGGCCGAGGCGGAGCCGGACTTCGAACGCTGGTGGCATCCGTCGCTGGGCGCGCTGGCCCAGGCCGAACGCCAGCCCCGCGCCGGCTTCCTGCTGGCCTGCGCGCTGGAGATCGCCTGGCACGCGCACCAGAGCGGCGTCGCCGGCGAGTGGCGCGCGCATTGGAACCCGGCGCGCGCGCTGACGCTGCCGGACCGGATCGCCGACGTCCGCGCGCTCTGCGTCGCCGCGGACGGATGGCGGCTGAACCTGAGCGCCGCCGGCGCCGACGGCGCGCGGCTGGCTTTGAGCATTGAGTCGCGGCCCTGGGGCGGGGCGGATAGAAGCCCGGCGCTGGCCGCCTATCCGGCGCGCACCCCGGACGACCGCCAGCAAGCCGCCGGCGATCCGGACGCGGAGGCCGGCCGGGCGCTGGCCGCCGGGCTGGCCTTGATCGAGCAGGGCGCGCCGGCCTACGGACCCTGGGTGCGCCGCCTGGTGCGCCAGGTCCGGCCGCTGCGGCGAAGCGGCGGCCAGGTGTCCAGCTGGAGCAGCCTGCATTATCCGGGGCTGGTGTCGATGACGCTGTTCGCCTCGCCGCTGGACATGGCGGAAACCCTGGTCCACGAAGCCAGCCATCAGCACTTCCACTTGCTGGACCGGCTGTTTCCGCTGAGCGAGCGCGGCGCCGAGGAATGGCTGTATTCCCCGGTCAAGCGCCGCCGGCGGCCGGCCGCGATGCTGCTGCTGGCTTACCACGCCTTCGGCAACGTGGCGCTGTTCTTCGACGCCTTGCGGCGCAACGGCCGGCTGGCGGAGGCCGACTGGCGCCACCACATGGCGGATTTGAACGACTGGCTGCCGCGCATGGCCGCCGAGCTGGAGCGGGCGCGCAGCCTGAGTCCGGCCGGGCGGCGCTTCCTGGACGCGCTGCAGCGTCGCTTGCGGTCGCTGCCGACGCCCGCGGCGGCCTTGAACGAGGAGATCGCGCGATGACCCCTGAAATCGCCCGCGCCTATTCCAACCCTTTCGAAGCCTTCGACGAGGACTGGCACGCCGGCTGGACGCGACAGCTGCGCGGCCGGCAATTGAACGCCTTTCTTGAGCACTGGCGGCCGCTGCTGCAACGCCACGCGCCCGGCGTCGCCCCGGCCTTGTCGGAAATGGCCGCCGCCATGCTGGCCGCGGACGGTGGCGACGCGGCTGAGACCGCGCGGCTGAGCGAGCTGGCCGCGCACCCGTTTTGCAATCTGCGGGCGCTGCGCGAGGACGAGGCCCGCCAGCCGGACCTGCTGCTGTCGCGCGCGCTGCAATGCGCGCTGCACTGGGCCGCGCACCGGCCCGGCCGCGAATGCCACTTGCGGCTGTCCCGGCCGCTGGCGCTGGGCTTCGCCGGCTACGCGCTGCCGCCCGCCGTGGCCTACCGCGTCAGCGGCGACGCGGAACGGCTGGAAATCCGGCTGGACACCGCCGCGCACACGCAACGCGGCTGCGCTTTCGAACGTACGGACGAGGGCTGGCGCAGCGTGACCGGCCCGGCGCGCAAGCTGCCGGTCGTCGCCCTGGGCGAGGCCGGGCCGGATATCGTGCTGCGGCCCTTGCCGCGCAGCCTGCTGAACCCGGACCCGGAGGTAGTGCCGCCCAGTCCCGGCTGCGCCGCTGTGCTGGGCCGGGCGGTGACGCTGATCGCCCTGCATTCCCCGGCCTACCTCCGCTGGATAGCCCGCCTGTTGCGGGTGGTGTCGCCGCTGCGGCTGGAGCCGGGCAAGTTCAACAGCGAAACCTATTCCATGCTCAACGGCGCGCTGTACATGACCATTCACCCGGACCCCTTGCGTTGCGCCGAAACCCTGGTGCACGAAGTCAGCCACGATTATCTGCACCAGCTGGCGGCGATGGGGCCGTTGAGCGATCCCGCGCTGGGCGAAAGCTTCCATTCCCCGGCGCGCGGCGTGCAAAGGCCGACGCTGGGCATCCTCAAGGCCCACCACGCCTTCGTCAACGTGCTGATTTTCTATTACCGGCTGATCATGGCCGGCGTCGCGGTGCGGAGCGAACTGGCGCGCAATGTGGCGGAACTGGAGGACTGGCGCGCGCGGATGGAGGACTCGCTGGACCGGGCGCGGGCGTTGACCGAGTTGGGGCAGGCGCTGTGGCGGCCGCTGGCGCTGCGGGCGGACCAGTTCCGCGCGCTGGCCGGCCGCGACGCCGCGCTGCATTGCGCATAGGGGAAAACCATGTTGGAAAACGTGCTGTTCTTCGAGCAACCGTACCGCCACTTCCTCTGCTTCGACACCTTCGACGAGAAGGTGGCCGAGCAAGCCGGCGCGGTGCTGAGCGGACCGCTGCCCTGGGAGGAGCGGACGGGCGATTTCTTCGTCACCTACCGGCTGGATCTGCGCCGGCTCTACCAGCTGCGGCCGGACGCGCCGGCCTTTGTGCGGGACGATTTCCTGGAGGACTTGCGCGAGCAGATGCAGATTCTGTTCGAGGTGCCGCTGTCCGCGGAGGATATCCAGGTGCTGGGCCACCGCATGGTGCCGGGCCAGCGCATAGGCGTGCACAACGACAATCCCGGCCTGGGTTACGAAGGCTACCGCGTGGTGGTGCAATTCACCCGCGGCCATAGTCCGGAGGACGGCGGCCTGCTCAATATCCACGCCGGCGACGAGCCGGACGCCGTTTACCAGAGCATCCGCCCCTATCCCAATATGGCCTTCGGCTTCGAGATGAGCGCCCACTCCTACCATTCGGTGTCGGCGTTGACGCGGCAGCCGCGCGACGCGCTGATCTTCAATTTCTGGCACCAGGGCAATACCCCGGCGGTGGAGCGCCGGGTGCGGCAAACCCTGGCGCAGCTGTTTCCGGACGCCGCGCTCGCCGCGTCCGACCCGGCCGAGCGCGGCCTGCATCGCGACGGCGACATGGCGGCGACGCCAAACTGGCCGGCGCCGCGCGCGGCCCAGGCCTTGCTGGCGGAGTGGGGCATGGGCGGCGCGGCGCAAGCGGCCGGCCTGCTGCTGGCCGCCGCCCGTTCCTGCGCGGCGGAGCCCGTCCGCGCGCCGGAAGTGGGCGCGGCGCTGGCGCGGCTAGGCTTCGCGCCCGAGGCGCCGCTGCCGGTCAGCGAGGCCATCCACGCCGCGGCGCAGGCCAATGTCGGCCTGAGCACGGACCCGGACACCCTGCGCGCCGCGCTGGTGCTGGCGGTATGGGTGGCCAGCGCGCCCAGCCGCATGTTCACCCACGAGCATTGGCGCCGCTGCGCCGCCCAGGTGCGCCCCTGGGCGCATCGCTTGCCGATACGCGCGATGCATCTGGCCGAGACGCTGTTCCCGGAGTGGCCGCGGGAGGGCGCGGGCTAGGGCGGCCGGCGTCCGCTCAAGCCTTGCCGGCGGCGATCCGCAGCGGGGTCATGGCGACGGCCAGCGAGGCCAGCAGCCGCTCGCGCGGCACGCCGTCGCGCGCCTGCACCGAGACGCCGTGCAATTGCGCGGCGTAGAAATCGCCCAGGGCGTCCACATCCGCGTCCGGCCCCAGCTGGCCGTCGGCCACGCCGCGCCGCAGCCGCTCCGTCACCGATTGCGTGCGCGCCTGGCGCTGCGCGCGCAGCCATTCCAGCACCCCGTCGTTCTGCTCCGAGCAATTGGTGGCCGCCGACACCACCATGCAGCCGTGCGGCAGATCGTCCCGGGTGTAGAGCGCCACGGCGTCGGCCAGCATTCGCTGGATGGCGGCCACCACGTCGTCCTCCTGGCTCAGGGCCAGATCGGCGAAGCCGCCGTCCCCGGCGGCGTAGAGCGCCACCGCCTCGCGGAACAATTCCTCCTTGCTGCCGAAGGCCGCGTAGATCCGGGCCGAAGCGATGCCCAGCGCCGCCACCAGATCCGACATCGACGTGCCCTCGTAGCCGCGCCGCCAAAAGGCCAGCATCGCCTGTCGCAACGCCTGGTCCCGGTCAAACTCCCTGGGCCTGCCCGCCATCTTTTCGCCTCGCTCGAATCATGTTGGACGGAATTTTATCGCGCTCCGCCGTTGACGTGTAGCCTGGCCGGCGTCTATTATTTGTCGATCGACAAACAATTGACGGTGACACATGAAAACACTCAAGGGACCCAGCCTGCATCTGGCTCAATTCGGCGCGGACCACGCCCCCTTCAACAGCCTGGACGGCATCGCCGGCTGGGCGGCGCGCACCGGCTTCAAGGCCTTGCAGGTTCCGGCCTGGGACAGCCGCTTCATCGACGTGGAGCTGGCCGCCGCCAGCCAGGATTATTGCGATGAGATCCAGGGCACGCTGGCCGCGCACGGTCTGCGGATCAGCGAACTGAGCACGCACATCTTCGGGCAACTGGTGGCCGTGCACCCGGCCTACGACGCGATGTGCGACAACTTCGCGCCGCCGGAGCTGCGCGGCAAGCCGGAGGCGCGCACCGCCTGGGCGCTGCAGCGCCTGCGGATGGCGGCCCAGGCCTCGCGGCGGCTGGGGCTGAGCGAGATGGGCACCTTTTCCGGCTCCTTCGTCTGGCCGTATCTGTTCCCGTTTCCGCAGCGGCCGGAAGGCTTGATCGAAACCGCCTTCGAGGAACTGGCGCGGCGCTGGTTGCCCATCCTCGACGCCTGCGACGAACACGGCGTCAACCTGTGCTACGAAATCCACCCCAGCGAAGACCTGCACGACGGCGCCAGCTTCGAACGCTTTTACGAGCAAGTGGGCGGGCACGCGCGCTGCAAGATGCTGTTCGACCCCAGCCACCTGGTGCTGCAACAACTGGACTACCTCGCCTTCCTGGACATCTATCACCAGCACATCCGCATGTTCCATGTGAAGGACGCCGAATTCCGCCCCAACGGCCGGCAAGGCATTTACGGCGGCTACAGCGGCTGGACAGAGCGCGCCGGGCGCTTCCGTTCGCTGGGCGACGGCCAGGTGGACTTCAAGGCGATCTTCTCCAAGCTGGCGCAGTACGACTACGAGGGCTGGGCCACGCTGGAGTGGGAATGCTGCCTCAAGGACCAGGAAGACGGCGCGCGCGAGGGCGTCGACTTCATCAACCGCCACATCATCCACGTGACCGAACGCGTTTTCGACGACTTCGCCGGCGCCGCGGTCGATCAAGCGCAGATCCGCGCGATGCTGGGCATCGCCTGACTTCCATCCACTTTTCACTGCGAGACTACAGATGTCGGCACTTCCTCTTATCGATACCGAACCCGATTTCACTCACGACTATGTGCGGCTGGACGGCCAGCGCGTCCACGTGGTCACCGCCGGCGCGGGCCGCCCGGTGCTGCTGATCCCCGGCTGGCCGCAAACCTGGTTCGCCTGGCGCCACGTGATGCGCGCGCTGGCCGCGCGCGGCTTCCAGGCCATCGCCGTCGACCCGCCGGGCACCGGGGTGTCCAGCCGGCCGGACAGCGGCTACGACACCGGCGCCGTCGCCGCCGCCTTGCATCAGGTGATGCTGCGGCTCGGCCACGCCCGCTATCAGGTGGTGGGCCACGATGTGGGCATGTGGCTGGCCTACGCGCTGGCCAGCGACCACCCCGGCGTGGTCAGCCGGCTGGCGCTGACCGAGGCGGTGATCCCCGGCCTGGCGCCGGCGCCGTCTATCTTCGCGCCGCCGGAGGAGAACATCTTTCTGTGGCACTTCATGTTCAACCAGCTGGCCGACTTGCCGGAAACGCTGATCGCCGGGCGCGAGCGCGCCTACCTGGACTTCATGTTCCAGCACTGGTCGTGGCGGCGCGACCGGGTGGCGGCGGAGGTGTATATCGACGCCTACTCGTCGCCGGGCGGCTTGCGCGGCGGCTTCGCCTATTACCGGGCCATCCCGGAAACCATGCGGCAGAACCAGCGGCGCGCGCAAAGCAAGCTGACCATGCCGGTGCTCGCCATCGGCGCCGAGCACGCCACCGGCAACGCGCCGCTGGACACCATGCGCGGCCACGCCGACGACTTGCGCGGCGTGGTGATCCCGGATTGCGGCCATTTCATCATGGAGGAGGCGGCCGAGGAGTTCATTGCCGAACTGCTGCCCTTCCTGGAAAGCGAGGACTGAGCATGCCCTTGGACATCAAGATCCGGCAGTGGCTGGAACAGGCGGCGGCGGGCGACGCCGCCGCGCCGGCGGACATGGCGCAGCTGCGCGCCGACACCGACGCCGGGCTGCGCCAACTGCACGGCCCGCTGGAACCCGTTGCGCGGGTGGAAGTGTTTCAGGCGACGGCGCGGGACGGCCATCCGCTGCGCATCGTCGGCTATTGGCCCGAGGCCAGCGCGGCGCGCGAGGCGGCGCAGCCGGCGCTGCTGTTCGCCCACGGCGGCGGCTGGTGCCTGGGCTCGGCCGAGGTCTACGACAACCCCTGCCGCGCGCTGGCCAAGGCCACCGGCTGCGTGGTGCTGTCCGTCGATTACCGGCTGGCGCCCGAGCACCGCTACCCGACGCCGTTGCACGATGTGTACGACGCCCTGTGCTGGGCCTTCGAACACGCGCGGCGCCTCGGCCTGGATCCCGCCCGGCTGGGCGTGGCCGGGGACAGCGCCGGCGGCAATCTCGCCGCCGCCGCCTGCCTGCTGGCGCGCGAACACGGCGGCCCGTCCATCGCCCATCAATTGCTGATCTACCCGGCCTTGAACCACAGGATGGACAGCGCCAGCTACCAGACCTACGGCAATGGCTATTACCTGACGCGGGAACTGATGAGCTTCTGCTACGCCACCTATCTGTCCGCCGAGGAAGAGGGGGAGTCGCCTCATGTCTCGCCGCTGCTTGCGCCCAGCCTGGACGGCCTGCCCGGCGCAACCATTCTGGCGGCGGAGTTCGACCCGCTGCGCGGCGAGGCGGAGGACTACGGCGCGCGGCTGCGCCAGGCCGGGGTGGCGGCGACGGTGCATCAGCTGGACGGCATGGTCCACAGCTGCATCCACATGTTGGGGCTGACGCCGGCCGCCGGCGCGCTGTTCGACATCGCTGGCAGCGAGGTGAGGGCGGCGCTGGGTGTCGACGGCTGACTGCGTTTCAAGGGATGGCCAACTGCGTCAGCACCAGACCGGCTTGCAATGTCTGAAGGGCCCGCAGGTCCAGGTGTTGGAGTCGGTCAAGAACCAGCACGCCATCGAGCGGCTGGGCCTGTTGCATGAGCAGCGCAAGACCTTGATGCAGGTGCAAAGCGCGCTCAAGCGCGACGATGAAGCCGCCGAGTACGGCAAACGCCGCAACCCGGAAGACAGGCTACAAGCGATCACCAGCGGCTATTACGATGTGGGATCGGACGAGGGCAAGGCCACGCTGGCCAAGGCCGCCAAACAAATCATGGAGACCATAGACGCCGAGGGCGCGTGCATCCGTCGCGACGGCATAGGCGGGGTCTTGGCTGGAGCAACGCAGGAGGGGGAGGGCTTCTTGATGTACTGGGAATGGAAGTTGGGTACGGGGCTGCAGCGGGAGTGCTGGATCAAGTCTGAACTCCTATAGCTTAGGCATTTGCAATCATTGAATCTACCCAGCTTTCGTCGATGCTTTTGCAAAGCTGGTATGAACCACAAACTGGTCATCAACCCGTATTGCCCAACTGGCTGCTAAGGCTGACCAGCAGCCGATTGAGTGAGGACTCAGGCAGGTCATCGGCCTTAGCGGTCGGTCACTCCATTTGGTCAGATCGTCAGTTCAGGGGCGCATACCGGTCATCGGCCTTGCGTCGTAGCCAAAGGGCAGCTTTCAAGCTTGGGGAACGCTCACTTTCGACCCACAGCTGTGCATAAGGAATGCGGACGTTTTGTAGCGTTTGTTTACACTGTCAACTTGAAGAGAAGCTCAGAAACTGGTTCTAGTAAGTTGAGCGCGTCATGGCATAGATACGCCCGCTGCGTCCGTCGCCGAGAGGAGCAATCAGAGCATCAAGGTGTCAAGAAGGGGCAAGTAGCGTGGCTAGTGACTACCAGCTTGGTGACCAGGTATGGGGGGCGTCTGCAGTAACTCAGAACACCCTTCTTCCGAAACAGTAGAAGGGGCCAAAGCAGACGACCGAGTGACCGATGAAAATGGCCGCTTTCCCATAGGAAGCGGCCACAAATGTATCTAGTAGACTAGGGACGACTCAGCGCAGGGCTATACCTTAACCGTTAAAGGCTGGCCGCAAGACGTATCTTAGGTCCAGAATCACCGAAATTTTATGATGTCGGGCGCGCCCTCAATCTTCGTGAGGTCGCACTCGAGCTCGATGCCGGCCTTTGACAGCCAGACGCCTACGGTGAACCCGCCCCATGCCTGGATGCGTAGCCGGGCGCGGTTTCCGCGAAACGTCACTTTCAGTGCAGACGGGGAGAAGGTTGGGTGAAGAACGAACCAAGCGGAGTCGCCGAGCCCAATCTTGGCCGAGCGCTCGGCCTCTACCGTAAGGATGATCGTGACCCAGTCGCTGTCATTCGTCGGTTCGAATGCCGCCATCAGGCGAAAACCCTCTCGACTGTTCAGGCCACCAAACCTACCTCTATTGGGATCCTTGTCAGGTCCCGGTGCTCGGCCGAGTGCTGGCATCTGGGAAAAGCCATAATCCGGCGCGTCTGCCGACTGCTCGACGAAGGAGGAGATAACTGTGCCGTTATTCGGAAAGTGCCGAATAGTATCTTGGCCTCCTCCGATAATCACGATCTGACCAGCGCTCACCTGCCCTTCGAAAATGATCGAGGAGTCTCTCGACCGCAGCCTTCCAGACGAGTGCCGGTACGGTACAAGGACCTTGCGCTTCTTCAATGCATCCTGATCGCGTGCAAGCCACGTGAACGTCGGCCCCACACCGCGTTGCAGCGGAAGCTCGCGATGCCAGCGTCCATAAAGCCGGTTGAACCTAGCCACAACAGCCGGATCGATGCAAGTCTTGTTCGTCTTGAGATAATCAACAATACCTGCTGCCATCTCCGAGAAAAGCTGGTTGGTATAGCGGTAGTAGGGCGATCCCGCGACCTGCGCCTTGGCGAGACACGCAATGGCTTTAGCGATGGCTTCATCCTGAGCCTCTGGAGGTGAGTCGTGGGCAGCGAAAAGTGCCTGGCTGGCCCGAATAACATGTACGTCGTAAGCCCAGTTGGCCCGCTCACCCAGCTTGTCAGCCCATACTGGATCGATCGGCGGAAACACCTCGGGAAACCTGATCGCCAGGAGCCCCGCGAGAATGGCGGCCCAGGGATCTGCCTCGTCAGCGAGCAGGGCTGCCAGATCACTATTGCCAAGAATATTGTCACGAACCGCGGTCGCCTCAGAGGAAGCTCCGGCGTCCAACGCCCGCACGAGTGCCCGTAACTTTGGATCCACGGGCATGATGCCTAGTTCAAGATCGGAAGGAGCGAAGGGTGGCGCCGCTACCGTGATCTTCGTCCCGCCACGATAGAGAGGGAGAAGGCATCTTTCGACCCGTACCTGCTCAATGGCGGCAGATAGCCTGATCCGATGGCCTGCCCAGTGATCGCGGTGCAGGTCCGTCGGAATCTCGATTTCGAGCCGTCCGGAGAACAGCTCCATCTTTGATTGGCCTCGGAACGTATCGAAGGTCTCGCACCCGTGTTTTTCTTCCGACAGCCCGATGGAGATGCGCCTCCTCTCTTTGGAGACATCAACCTGCTGCGAACGTTTGGGGTCGATGATGTTCTCGTGGGCGATGCCTGAGAACGCCTCACTCTGATGTGGGGGCAGATTTAGTTTTTCGATGACGTTCAGGCTCACCGAATACGGCACTTCCGCAACCGTTTGCTGACTAGTCGTATCGAAGAAGCTTGTATTGCTGCCGGACGAAGCGAGTGCCGAAAAGGACGGCAGGACCACGTTGCTGGTCTTCCCCTCACGGATTTCGAAAACGACGGATTGGGGCGAGACGCCGGCAGGGCCGATTTCAGCATAATAGATGCCGGGCTTCAAATCATCGCGTTGAAAGGTGCGATTGTCGGGGGTCGCGACCCAATCGGCGATCGTTTGTCCCTCACCCTTAATCCGAACGGTTCCAACAGAAAGGTCACTCGGCGCTTCGAAATGCAGGCTCGTTTTCATGGTACTGACACCCACTGATCGAATAAGGGCTCCTTGGGCTGGAACAGCAGCGGATAGTGGTCGGTTCCCTTCACTGCGATGGCGTAGAGCGCATCGCGGCCAGGCGGAACCGTTGTGTACCACGCGCTCGGGTCGCCCGCATCTCTGTTCTTCAGCCATGGCGGTGTCGGATCATTCTTCTGGCTGATGACGAAGTTATAGTGGGACATCCGGTCCGGCGGGTCAGTCATGACGACGAGTGGCAGTTCGAACCCGTCGGGAAACACAATAGGAATCGGATCCGTTGGCGTGACGGCTGGGTAGGGCTCGAAGGGTTCGTTGTCCCCCCAGTGGCTGAAAAAGACGCGGCGCAGGGGTTTGAGATCACCAAGCAAGTCGCGACAGCTGACCCCCCATCCGCTCCTGGTCCACCGGGCAGACGAGCCGCTCAGCCCTTTCAGCACCGCCTGGGTAAAGCGCCCGAATTTGAGGTCGCTGCCCTCCTTGTCCACACCCTCGTAGGCCAGTTGACCTTCGGCGGCGGCACATAACAGCGACACTTGGTTGCGGCTTGCAGAAAATACGCTGGGCTCATCGAAGAAACGGCAATCCTGTGCCTTTCCAAGTTCAAACTCGGGCACATACTGACCACATGCATCAGAAAACAAAAAAGCGGCAGAGACGGATTGGCACTTTCTCAACGCAAACGCGAGTAAGCCCAAATTGATGTGCGTCCAGACATTAACCCGGTTTTGGTTCAGGTCTTCGAGAAACAAGACCGGCTGCTGGAGATGCGATGCGCCATGTCCGCAGCAGTAGAAGAAAGCGATGTTGCCAGGTTCTGCGACAACACGATCATACCACTGTAGACCTCTGGCCGAGACGTTGGCTTCGGTTGCTGTGTCGACCGGCCCTCGGGCCCATGAGTAGCGATGATTAGAATCTGTCGGATCTGAAATCAGTACGTCGAGGGTCGCGAGCGGAGCGGAGAGCCTGTCCTGGTTGTTGACTAGCCAATCGCACATGAGCTTGGCGCTGTCCGCCGCACTGGGGAGATCGGGAACCCTGCGAAGGTTTTCCTGAACTCCCATACCCGCTTTCGCGTACGGATACTTGCCCACACCGATAACGAAGGCATGAGTCTTGGGACCCTGGATGGGGCGATCGAAGAGCAATGTCATTGGCTAGGCCTCACAAAACCCCGAAGCCCTGGAGCCGCTTGCGAGAGTTGGCATAAAACTGCGGTCGCTGGAAGTATTTCGAATGCGCTTCCGTGATTCCCGTCACGGAGTTGAACGCGAGGTCGACCGCGTCCTTAAAGATCATATCCGTTCGAAAAGCCAGAGGATCGATTGGGTCGAAGACGTTGAGCCAATGTTTGACGCAGTCAGGCTTGCGGCGCGCCGAGCCACCCGGCAAATTGTGCGCGAGAAGGTCGAGAGCAGCGAAGAAGCCAGGCTGCGAACCAACAGTCAAAAGAGCGTCGATACTGACCCCATCCGGAAGTCCCGCAGAACCAGGATTTGTCAGCATGTCGACAAGAATAACGCCGCCCATACTGTGCCCGACGACCACGAGGGGACCCTTACCTGCCTTCGCCCCCTCATATGCGTTGGCGAGGGCCATCCCGACTTCGCTTCGGATTCTCTGGCGATACTCTCCATCCTTTAGGTAGGCGAATACGTCACCGATGAAAAGGCCGATGGCGGGACTAAGGCTTCCTCTGATAGCGCCAAAGCCAAGCGTTGACGCCAGGTTTTGCACGCGATCCGTGACAGCCGAAATGGCATCGCTGATCAGACTTCCGATGCCGTACGCTGCCGGTCCTCCGGCGCTTAGTTGACCCGCGATTGCATGAGGGCTGGCATCTCCGACGAACGCTGTCGCGGCACTGTCCGAGGCGATGAGTTCGGATGCTCTGCGGAACGCCTGAAGTTCCTCCGGCTGAAGCTCTCGTTTCTCGCGCACCGCCCGGTCTGCAATCTCCGAGCAAATAGCGTCAAGCGCCGCTATGGGGTCCTGCTTACCGACGGCGCCAATCGAAATATCGGATGCCCCCCCCGCCTGCCCGTTCCCGATAAGGCCGCCTCCAAGTCCTGGCATCGTGCCCACATTTAGGGCATAGGTTCCCACGCCCTTGTCGGTCTCGAAAACATCGTGTGGGATTGCGGGAACGAACTGGCCCCACATTGGCGAGTGGATCTCGACATCGACTCCGTTGAACAGCAATTCGCGAAATAGCTTGTCGCGGTTTGCAATTGTAGCCCGATACTCCGGCATGTCGCGCGTTGCGACACCATGAACAAACACCAGTTGTGCCATCTGCTGCTCCCAGAATGGTATCCGTGCATTTAGGGTGTACTCATAACTTGCAGCACTGACTCCACGGACAGTGATTCCTGTTTTTATCGATTAACAATAGACGCGCTTCCGACGACAGAGGGCGTGATGGGTCACGGAAAGTAAAATAACGCTCTAAGACACCCAACAGTATTTATACGAACAACGGTGTCCACTAACAATTGATATAGATGACAGAATTTATAGACCCCAACCGTTTGACATGCAAAAGCATTTGAATGTCAAAGTGCCCGTTGCCCCAGCCAATCAACCTTACAAGCAGCCCGATGTCTTTAAGACTAAGCCAATGGCAGCTACATGTTGCTAAGCTGGCGCCAATTGGACCAAGTGAATGGTAGCTGAGGGTCGGAAGCACGCGTTGTTGGAGCCAGGAAGCCGACGTTTGGCATCTGAAAATGGGATTGTCCGGTATGCGGCCTTGAGCGGACACTCAGAGCAGACATGACCGAGGACTGCTATGGCCAAGTTACGGCCGTGGCAAACGGAATTTCTGATCAAGCGTCTTGCAGTAGCCCACATAAAAATGCCCCAGCCGAAGCCAAGGCATAAGTATGATGATTAACAAATCATGAAGACTTATAGGTAAAAGCTCATACGGCAGTATGCCTGCTTTTACTCCATAGAGGCCCCATTATCGGGGCGCTCCTTGCCGGTGGCCCGGGCTACACCAGGCGGTTGATGCGGCCTAGGCCGTGGCTCAGGCGCTGATGCACCGGCTCCAACAGCGCCACTGCTTCATCGCTGTTGAACAGCAGCGGCTCGTCGCGGCGTTGCAGCAGGGTCAGGATGGCTTGCAGGCCGGTATGGGCGGCGCGCAGGTCCATCAAGCCCTGTAGCAGACAGGCATCCAGCTCCGCGCACTGTTGAGTCAGTTGCTGGCTCAGCTGAGACAAGATGGTTTGGTCCGGCTGAGCGTGGAGCAAGTCCTGATTCAGCTGTTTCAGCTGCTCTATCACGGGCAAGTGACTTTCCATTGCGATTCTCCTTCCACTTGGGCATGCACAATTACATTGGGGATAGGCTCTGGTATTCGTTTTGGGCGGCGGCGTTCAGGCGTTGCAACTGGGCCGAGTAGTCATCCAGCACCTCGATGGAGAGGCGAATCAGGAGATGGGGGTGAGAGGTGGTAGCGGTTCTGGCCTGGATCGCGGCCAGGGTGGGGCGTATGAGGGAGAAGCTAGTCAAAGCCAGCGTACAGGCCTCCATGGTTTGGGACAGCAGGCGCAGTTGCTCCTGGCGGAGGGCCGGGGGCGGTTTGGCAAAAGTCGAGGGGGAAACAGGAGTCATTGCGGTCTCCAAGTCAGCGTTGGAAACCTGTCCGGCGAGACTTGGACAGGCCAGTGACAAGGTTGGAAGACCGGGACTCGTAATCAAAGACCGGTAACTCGCAGGGAGTTCCCTGCCACGGCCTATCCGAATGGGCACAGCGTGGCAGCAGACGTGCTTGTGCCGAAGCCGACACAAGGAGTCTGCGATTACGAATTTCTGGGCTTCCAAACCCTGCGCGGCGTGATTGGGCGCCGCGCGAGACAAAGGGTACTGAGGCAGGGGTGGGGCGTCAAGCTGGTGCTTGGGGGCTAGTCCATCCGTTGGGGCGGTAGCCGTTACTGAGGAGATGGGAAGTCCATTTATGGGCTTCCCATTTCACTGTTCAGTTGGGCGGGCTTGCAGATTGTTGAGATGAGAGGCATGGCGAGCCGGAGTGTCGTTCTCAAGCCGCCGGTCGCCGTGATCGTTTGCGGCTACACACCTCTTTCATACCAGCCTTTGCTGGCGTTCACGATGCGAACGACCAGCAGCATGGCCGGCACTTCAATCAGCACGCCGACAACTGTGGCCAGCGCCGCTCCGGAATGAAAACCAAACAAGCTGATGGCGGCGGCCACCGCCAGCTCAAAGAAGTTGGACGCGCCAATCAAGGCTGACGGGCAGGCCACGCTATGCTTTTCTCCGACGAGCCGGTTGAGCCAGTAAGCCAGGGCGGAGTTGAAGAACACCTGGATCAGAATGGGCACCGCCAGCAGGGCAATGACCAGCGGCTGCTTCAATATCGCTGCGCCCTGGAAGGCGAACAGCAGGACCAAGGTGGCGAGCAGGGCGGCCATTGACCAGGGGCCGATCTTGGCCATGGCGGCATCGAAAGCGGCTTGACCCTTGGCCAGCAGCGCCTTGCGCCATAGCTGCGCCAAGATGACCGGAATCACGATGTAAAGCGCCACGGAAACCAGCAGGGTGTCCCACGGCACGGTGATGGCGGAAATGCCGAGCAGCAGGCCGACGAGCGGGGCGAAGGCCACGACCATGATGCTGTCGTTCAAGGCGACCTGCGACAGGGTGAACAAGGGGTCGCCATGGGTCAGCCGGCTCCACACGAAGACCATGGCGGTGCAGGGCGCGGCGGCCAGCAGGATCAGCCCGGCAATATAGCTGTCCAGTTGCTCCGCCGGGAGCATGGGGGCAAACAGGTGGCGGATGAAGAACCAGCCTAGAAAAGCCATGGAGAATGGCTTGACCAGCCAGTTCACCAGCAGGGTCACGCCGATGCCGCGAACATGCTGGCGAACTTCGTGCAGTGCGCCAAAATCGACTTTGACCAGCATGGGGATGATCATCACCCAAATCAGCAAGCCTACGGGCAGGTTGACCTGGGCGATTTCCAGTTTGCCGATGGCCTGGAACACCTGGGGCAGCGTTTGTCCCAGGGCGATTCCCGCGATGATGCACAGAAAAACCCAGAGGGTCAGATAGCGTTCAAACCGGCTCATGGCAGCCGGGCCGTCCTGGCCCAGGGCGGCGTTGCAAGGGGTGGACAAAACGGTTCTCCTTTTTCAAACCAGCGGGCAGGTCTTTGCCTCAGGGCAGCAGGGCGCCGATGCGATCCAGTTCCGTTTTCAGGCGCGCGCGGTCTTGTTGCAGCTCGGCCAGCGGCAGGGCCAGGAAGGCTTCGATGCGGGCGCGCAGAATGCGGTAGGCCGTCATGAAGGCGGCGTCGATGGCTTCGTCGGCGCCGGTGACATGGGCGGGGTCATCCACGCCCCAGTGGGTGCGCATCACCGGTCCCAGGTAGGCGGGGCAGGTCTCGCCGGCGGCGCCGGCGCAGACGGTGATCACGATGTCGGGCGTGGCCGGCAGTTGGTCCCAGGATTTGCTGTGGCAGCCCTCGCTGGCAATGCCTTCACGGCTCAAGAGCGCCAGCGAGCGCGGGTGTACTTGCCCGGTGGGTTGGCTGCCCGCGCTCATGGCCTGCCAGCCGGCCGGCGCCAGGTGGTTGAAGGTGGCTTCGCCCAGGATGGAGCGGCAAGAGTTTCCGGTACACAGAAATAGCACGTTCATGGGCTTAAGTTTCCGTTTCTGTCTTGGGCGGCGGGGGCGGGGCGGCTTCGGGGCAGCATGAGTCCGCGCGCAGGTCGGCGCATTGCTCCGGATGGCCGGCGCAGCACTCCTCGGTCAGATAGGCGATCAATTCCAGCATCAAGGCCAGATTGGCGCGATAGCGCTGGTAGCGTCCTTCTTGCTCCACCGAAATCAAGCCGGCGTGGGTCATGCCCTTGAGGTGAAAGGACGCGTTGTTGGCGGGAAGGTTGAGCGTGCTGGCGATTTGGCCAGCCACCATGCCTTCCAGTCCTTGCCTGACCAGCAGCCGGTAAATGTCGAGACGGATGCCGGACGACAGGGATTCGAAGACTTGGGTCGCGGTTTTCTTTTCCATTTGTCAACTATACAAGAACTATTGAAATAAAGTCCAGATCCATTATCATGGGCTGCATTCCGTTCACCTGGATGAGGCGACAACGCTTGCCTGGTCCTGGGTGATTGACTTGTCGCTTGCGCGTAGGAGGCCGCCATGTTCATCAACACCCCTGACTTGCCCAATGTTCAGGCCGATCTATTTGAGAGCCCATCGCACTCGCAGCTGTCGGCGGTGTCTCCATCCAGGCATGCGCCCCGATTTTTGCTGCTCTACGGCTCGCTGCGCGAGCGGTCTTACAGTCGTTTCCTCGCCGAGGAGGCCGGCCGTCTACTGGTCGCCATGGGGGCGGAGGTCAGGATGTTCGATCCCAAGGGTTTGCCATTGCCGGATGAGGCCCCGGACAGTCATCCCAAGGTGCTGGAGCTGCGCGAACTGGTTTTGTGGGCCGAAGGCATGGTGTGGTGCACTCCGGAACGACATGGCGCGATGACCGGCATCATGAAGACGCAAATTGACTGGATTCCTCTGTCTGTCGGCGCCGTGCGTCCCACTCAGGGCAAGACCTTGGCGGTGCTGGAGGTGTCCGGCGGTTCGCAGTCCTTCAATGCCGTCAACCAGCTGCGCATCTTGGGGCGCTGGATGAGGATGCTGACCATTCCAAACCAATCCTCGGTGCCCAAGGCTTTTCTCGAGTTCGACGAAGACGGCAGGATGAAGCCGTCCGCCTACTATGACCGGGTGGTGGACGTGATGGAGGAGCTGATGAAGTTCACGCTGCTGACCCGCGACGTGTCCCCCTATCTGACGGATCGCTACAGCGAGCGCAAGGAAAGCGCGGAGGCCTTATCCCTGCGGGTGAATCAACATAGTATTTAGAGCGGCTAACAAAACTCCTGATGCTGCGTTGCGCCGACTTGCCGTACTCAAGTACTGCCTGTGTCGGCGCGCCTTGCCTTAGAACCTGTTTACGATCTGCTGCGCGTCGGCGATACGGCGTTGAAACCAAGCTAAAAATGCTCATGTACCACGAGTACATTCCGCTTTTTCGCTAGTTTTCG